>NZ_UNRE01000005.1:300000-465583 GCF_900537085.1 Agarivorans sp. Alg241-V36
ATTTCGATGTTTGATAATTATCTCATTAAATGTTGATTAGATAATTATGTATGCCAAATGCGTTCTTTGAGAAGGGTTTTGCTTAGTTGATGAAAACTAAAAAGCGTAATTGTTTGTTTCGGTTGGGCGGCCTAGCAATAAAAAGTTATGAATATGTAAATTATTGGGTGTTGTGTGAGCGTTGTAAACGCTGAGTGGCAACACTGTTTTTTTAAGTGAAAATGAAACCGGTTTCATTTTCGAAAGGAAACTTAAAAATAGGGAAATTGTAATGACAATTACTAAACCTACCGTTACAAAAGGCGGTAAAAAAACGAACCAGAGAATGGCCCATAGGGCGCACTTTTCAAAGCATTTGTGGCTAGTTGCGAGCCTTTCTTTTGCCAGTGGAATGGCCACTGCCGAGCAAGGAATTGAGCTAAATGATAGTGGCGCGGTGGTTTACTTTGATGATCAAGGTTGGTCTGGCAACTGGAGCTATCTTTGCGTCAATGATTATTGTACTAGTGGTGACTTGGTTGGCGATCGGTGGCAAAGAAAGGTAGCCGAGATTACTCCCGTTTCTGGGCAAAATTATACCATTCAAATTAAAGTTCAAGATAATGCCACAGGGCAATTTATCTCACCTGCTTACACCGTGACAGCCGCTGGTGGAGATGCAACTCCACCGCCAGAGAACTTAGCTCCAGAGATAAGCTTTGATGCTTTAGCTAGTGACCTAAGCACTGAAGACAGCTTATCTGTATCTGTATCTGCCAGTGATAGTGACGGTGAAGTGAGTTCTGTTTCGCTTTACCTTACCGAACCAGGTAGCGTGGAACTACTGTATTCTACTCTCAATACCGAACCATATCAGTGGACCATTGACCCGCTAGTTGTGGGAACTTACCAGTTGCGCGCGGTAGCAAGTGATAACGAGCAAGCGACAACACAAGCAGCCGAATCAGTCTACGTTAGTGCAGCAAGCGGGGGAGAAAACCAAGCTCCTCAAGTAAGCATTGCTGCTATAGGCAACAAGCTTGAGGTTGGCGAGTCGGTAAACGTAACAGCAAGCGCTATTGATACTGATGGAAGCATTGCTAGCGTTGAGTTGTTTTACCGTGAACCAAACGCCAATGAAGTATCTGCTGGTGTGTTAAGCAGTGCTCCATACCAGTGGCAAATCGGTAATTTGCTAGAGGGAAGCTATAGCCTGCGCGCTGTGGCTGAAGATAACGAAGGCTTAAGCACTGATGCTGAGCAAAGCTTTGTAGTCACCAGTAATGATATTCCACCTGGGACTTGTGAAGCTCCTGGTGGTTCAGACAATCCTGCTGCTGATGCTGGAGATGGTTATCAGTTTGGTATGACATCAGATGGCTTGGTTTACCACCGAGCAATAGCAGGTCACACTCCAGGCTTTGCCATCGTTGGGTTGCAAAATAACGCGCCTAACTTACCGGCCACTGGACCATTTAATTTCACAGAAAATAATGGTGCTAGCTATCAACGTTATGAAACACAAATCCAAGGAGTAGATGCCAATACTACCTACGACTTAGAGATCCGTTTACAAGGTGGTCAGTTTAACACTGGGCAGTGTATCTATAGCATTCAAGTTAAACCGGGTCAGGGCGTTACCAGTTCTCCGTGTTACATCGCTAACAATGACAGTGGTGGCGGTGAAACACCTGTTGAGCCAGTAAAAGCAACTATTGCTAGTGTCGCTTTTGATGCAGACCTTGGGGCGTATTTGAAAGCTGGAGCTAATACTAGTCAGCCAGGTTTTAGCCTATATACCTTTGATAATGACAGCGCAAACCAAAGTAGTTGTGAGGGCGAATGCTTAGTGAATTGGCCTGCCTTATTGGTGAGTTCTCCAGATAGCTTTGCACCAGCTGGTGGCGTGAGTGGCAACTTTTCAACAATAGAGCGCACACGTAGTGATGTTGACGACTGTGGTAACCCGGTTGAAGTTGTCGAGTATCAAGTGACTTACAATGGCGAGCCTTTGTATTTTTACATAGGTGATCAAAGCGCTGAAGGTACTACCGGACATGGTGTATTTGATGTTTGGTGGGTAGCTGATGTTGAGTTATTGCCTCAATTACCTTTAGTTCAGCATCCTGCGCCGGCCTTAAAAACTGCGATTAATGGCATTACTCCGCGCCGTTACGGTTTTGCAGTGGATATTGATGGCCGCACGGTGACGTGGCGCCCAGGCTACAGCCCTTCTCAAAATGGTCATGCTGCGGGCCTCATTGCGCAGTTCTCGCAAGTAGGGGGAGATGGCTCTATTGGAGCAAAAGATCCTAACTTAGAGTTTTACTGTTCAAATAACCAAATTCAGTTCCACAAAGCAGATATGCCAGGAACCTTGGCTGGGCCATACAGTGCTCAAGTTCCGGGTAGCTGTTACGGAGAATACTACTACTTCTTCCGTTACCGGATGCGCGGTACCTTTAACTTAGATCCTGAATCTAACTGGGTATATTCAGCATTGTTTGTTTATGACGAAACTAATCCTGAAGATCGTATCGACCCAAGTAAACGCGAAACTGTCACCTATCGCAGCGCTAACTGGATGCGTCATGGTCACCCTCATTCGCGGGACCGTACTCAAGAATTCATCACTTTTGACGCGATGCCTTATAACACCTCATTAATGAGTGGCTTAGAGCGTTACAACACCACCTTTATTGATGGCCCAGGTAATACCCAAATTCAGACCGAAGCCTCAGTTGCACCTATTCGTTTAGAAATATTTGAATATGGCCAAGGTAATTGTCAGGGACCGCAGTACGTAATTGGAGCTGAAAACGCGCCTTATCCAATCCGCTCAGAATATAACTATGGGCAAATTTTGAGCTGGGAAGCGTCATTCCCTACAGCTAATAACAGTAAGTTTGGTGGTACCAGCATTAGCTCGCAGGTCTACAACACCATGCAGCACATCACTATTGGTGCTGGATTTGAAACTGCGACAGGTGATCCTCGTTTAAACCCAGCGGGTCGTGGCTCGGTGCGTATTGTTCACTCTGATGGTTGTAACCCAGTTGAACAAGATGAGCGCAATGCCCGCTTTGCTCAGCAGCTCACCTCAGTTGAAAGTGATGTGCAAGTGAACGACTTTTTGTTGGGGCACGACCAATTCCATGGCATGGCTCAAGTGAGTCAGGCTAAGCCAGGCAGTACCGGGTTTGCTGGTAGTAAAGCTATTGTGGATGTAAATGGCGTGCAGAGAAAAGCCGAGAATGAGGGTTCATGTGGTGATTGTCACTTCCGTGATGGTCGCTCAGACTTTGTTGTTAATACCGCCAAAGGGCCACTACTTGCGCCGCCTACCTACGGTGCTGGTTTGTTGTCTTATATTGAAGGCGCTGAAGTAGGTCTTACCTGGGATGGCTCTCAGCCTACTGTTGAATTGCAGGCCGAAGCCGCCTTGTTAGCTGACTTAGGGTTAACGCCAGCCGATATTGGTGAAACAAACTTTGAGCGTATTGTTACCTATACCGAAACACTACATGTACCAGTACGTAAATACGATGCATACGTAGACCCTGCTATAGCTGATGGCGAAGTGGCTTTCCACGAAGTGGGTTGTGCTAGTTGTCACCAAGCTACCCAAAAAACTCGCAGTGATGCGCCGGTAGGTCTGCGCGATATGTACATTCGCCCCTATACCGACATGAAACTGTGGAATGTAAACGGCGGTGAGTTTAGAACCGCACCGTTATGGGCTATTGGCCAGAACATCGAGATGTTGGAGCGAAATGGCAAAAACACCCTGTTTATGCACGATGGCTCTGCCACCAGCTTAGAACAAGCAATTCAATTACACGATGGTGATGCTAGTGCTACCACCGCTGCCTTTAATGCTTTATCGGCAGAGCAGCAAGCCAGCATTATCAAATTCCTGAAAACCCTATAGCTCCACTTTGGTCAACATAAGCTCAGTTTACTGGGCCTATGTTTGGCCGCTTTTTTAGGAGCTTAACTTTTTACTCACAGACCAAACATGGAAGTGAAGTTATGAAAAAATCAAACCCGTTAGTTGTTCAAAATAGGCGGCTAATTAGCGGAATAGTATTAGCCTTGGCGCCCGCGCTTGCTGTTTCGGCAGGTCAGGGTATCGAAGTTAGCCAAGGCTCGTCTTTGCTGTATTTTGACGACGAGAGTTGGACCGGTTCTTGGAACTATTTGTGTCTTAATAACAATTGTATGCCAGGCGAACTTATAAATGGGCGATGGCAACGCGATGTTAGTGAAATGGTGACCGAAGGTAGCAGTTATAACATTCAGCTGAAGATACAAGATAATGCCCTAGGCCAATTTATTTCGCCTGAGTACGCGGTTCAAGCGAGCGCTGGTAGCGGTGGAGTTCAGCCGCCGGAAAATGTAGAACCATCACTATTGTTAGGTGTATCGGATAGTAGTCTTGAAGCGGGTGACAGTTTTACGGTTACCGCTAATGCCAGTGACGAAGACGGTGAAATCACTCGCGTTGCTTTTTACTTAAGCGCGCCTGGTCAAGCTGAAGTACTAACTGCCACAGTTACATCAGCGCCGTATCGTTATCTACAAAACGATACAGTAGCGGGTTCATATCAAGTGCGTGCAGTGGCCACTGACAACGCAGACGCCACCGTTGAAGATAGTGTGACTGTTAATGTGAGTGCCATATCGGGTGAGAACACGCCACCGCAAGTGTCTATTAGCGCCAGCACTGATGGCTTAGCTGCAGGTGACTCTGTCAAGATTAATGTTTCGGCAAGTGATGCTGACGGGCAAGTAAGTGCTGTTACTTTGTACCTTACCGAGCCAGGTGCCGCAGAAACAGCCTTGGCGAGTTTAAACGCTGCGCCTTATCAGTGGCAGCTAGACAACTTAATCGCTGGGACTTATAGCCTTAGAGTAGTGGCTGAGGATGATCAGGCTGCTGGCAGCGAATCTCAACAACAATTTGATGTCGCTGAAGAAGACCTTGTAGAACCGCCAGCTGGTGACTATGGCGTTGAAGTGATTGATAACTCAACCGCTTTATATTGGACATTAAATCAAGATGGCTGGGGAGGAGGTGATTACTACAGTTGCAAAAACGGTGAACAAGATTGTTACCCTGCCAGTTTAGTTAATGGTCGCTGGGAACGTCAGCATAACAATATGGTGGTGGGGCAATCCTATAGTGCCCAGCTTAAGGTTCCTGGCTTAGGCGCAGATCAAAACCCAAGTTGGGTATTTACTTGGGATGGCGATGGCACAACTCCGGGAGATGGAAATAATGGTGGTGATAACGGCGAAGATGGCGGCACTGTAGGCAACAAAGATCCACAAGTAGTTGCTCCAAGCGTGCCAGAAATATTACCCGCGTTAGATTATGGCTACACAGAGGCTAGTGGTAATTTCTTGGTAGGTGGTTTAGGAAACGGCGATGATAAATTTGGATTTACTTTATACACTTTTGCTCCTGACGTTGCCGGTAGTGGTAATAGTAACTGTGTTGATTGTGCGGCATGGCCAGCACTAACCGTAAGTGATGAAGCAGCGATTGTTCGCCCATCACGTTTATTGGGAGAACTTGGCACCATTAGCCTGCCAAACGGTGACCTACAGGTTACTTACCAAGGTAAACCATTGTACTTTAGAGCTGCAGAGCAATTGCCGGGCGAAACCGCTGGAGCGAGTGATGCGTGGCTGTTAGCTATCGTTGAAACTAGCCCTGTGCCAGAAGAGTTATATCAGCGTGCCTTAAAAACACCTACTAATATGACAGCCCCTAGCAATGGCTTTGGCTTTAACATTAGTGGTAACCAGGTGAGTTGGGAATTTGGCTCGGTACTTGGTGGCGTTTCAGCGCCTGAGGTGAGCTTTCACTGTACGGTAGACCAAATGGTATTCCATGAAGTTGATTTGGTGGGAGGACAAGCGACTATTCCTGCCGCTTGTGCCCAAGCCAATATCTACTGGTACTTCTTTGAGTATGCGATGAACAATCCTGGTGCTGGTAGTTATGTGATGAACAATAACTATGATTTTGATCCAGACTCTGCACGTCGCTATACCGCTCTTTATATTAACGACGGCACTCGGATTGATTTATCTTCGCGCGAGGTGTTTAAAGATGTAGGCGCGAACTGGATGCGTTTTCGTCATCCGCGTGCTTATGACGGTGTGACCGAAGCGATTCGTGATGCCAGTCATAACTCATCCCGTTTAGCTGACTTGGCGCGTTACTCGATTGAAGCTATTGAAACTACCTCGGCTGATGGCTCAGTGAATCTGGTATTGGATCTTAATATGCCAATATCCTACACCGGTTCAGAACAAGGATTAGTGCGTTTAGAAGGTCTACAAAATGGAGCAGGGGATGCAAAACTGCCTACCTGGCTTTACAACTTTGAACCGTCTAATAACCAAACTACTTATACCCAAGGTGGTTGGAGTTATGGTCAAAACATCAGTTTTGAGATGACTGGCGTTGTTGGCTTAATTGGCGCGCAAACTTATAACACCTTCCAATACTACACGATAGGAATGGGCTTCCATTCACCTATCGGTGATCCCCGTTTGTCCTTAGTCGGCAAAGGCGGAACTCACATGGTATTTAACATTAAGAACTATGGGGGAGAGTTTAAAAACGGCCATATTGGTGCGGGTATTCATGACATGATCATGGAAAAAGGCGCTATCTTTACCCAACATTTGACTACCTTAAACTCACCGTCTGAAGTAGATGATTTCCTATGGGGTCACCACTTATTCCATGGTGTAAAACTGCAACAATCTACTAATCAGGACCCAAGCCAAGACAACCTAGGTTCAAATCCTGGTGATACAGGTATCGGCAACGAATTACCAGAGATTAAAGCAGGTGGCCCGGTTGCTTGTGGTGATTGTCACTACCGTGATGGTCGTGGTTCTAATGTTCTAGAAACTCCCAACGGCTTGCGGATTGCACCTCCTACTTTTGGCGTAGGGCTATTGCAATACATCGATGGCAGAGAAGCAGGTTTTACTTGGAACGGCAATGTGCCAACGGTACGCCAGCAAATTAAGAATGCCTTAGTGGCTGACCACGGTATTGACCCTAGCGACCCCGAACAAATTACTCCGGAAGATTTAGAGCTAATTTCTAAGTACACCGAGTACTTAACGATTCCGGCTCGAAGCCCAGGAGTTTACGACAAGCCAGGTGTTACCGAGGGAGATAAGCTGTTTCATGAAGTGGGTTGTGCAAGTTGTCATACCCCAATTCAAAAAACCAGTGACCAAGCACCCGAAGCGTTCCGCAATTTAGTTATCCGCCCTTATACCGATATGAAACGTCATAAAGTAGCAGGCGGAACATATCGTACAGCTCCACTATGGGGGTTGGGCCGTAACATCGACTTATTAGAAAACAATAATAAGTTAGTGAACGGTGAAATAGATATTGGTATCGCCCTGTATGACGGCTCTGACGAAGAGCAAAAAGAAGCTCACCATATGCGAGAACGCGCACTATTGTTCTTGCATGACGGCCGAGCGACGACATTGCATGACGCCATTATTATGCACCAAGCCGAGGGCAGTGAAGCCGCCGCTAACTCTGCGGTAGCAGCTTACTCCGCTTTGTCAGAGGCAGAGCAACAGCAAGTTATTCAGTTCTTGCGATCTCTTTAATTTAACTTAGGTGAGCACCTTGGTGCTCACCCCTTCATCGCTTTCAAAAAGGCATTAGACATTGATTGTTCGATGGGCTTTTTAGCATCTGCGATATACATCCACCGTGATTAAACGGTAAACATAGGGAAATAGAAATGACAAAACCACACTTAAAAGCACTCGCTTTAGCAATTGGCATAAGCATGCCTATGCTTGGGTATTCGGCGGTGTTCGAGCCTAGCGATGGGCGTTTATTCACCGTTGGTCAAGACGTTGACAGCATCAATCAAATGCATAACGACACCAGTATAAATGCTGGAGGTGTGACCGGTTATGTAGGCATTGCTTCCTTAGACGGTTTGCATGGAAATGCCGACGCAGGGGCAGGCCGAAACAACTTAGATGAGTTAGCAAGCTTGTATCCTGATCGCGCTATGGTGGTTGGTATCTCGATGAATGGCCAAGTAAGTGCGGTGGCAAACGGTACTTACAACGACAACATTACTAATTTATTAGAAACCTTGGCATCTTACGACCGGCCCGTTTATTTACGTTGGGCTTATGAGGTTGATGGCCCATGGAATGGCCACAACCAAGCAGACTTAATCCGCTCTTGGCAGTATGTACATGGGCGCATTCAGGAAATGGGTATTGCTAATAAAATTGCGATGGTTTGGCAGGTGGCGTCTTACTGCCCAAATCCTCGAGGTCAGTTAGAGAGCTGGTATCCGGGTAATCAATATGTTGATTGGATAGGCTTATCGTATTTTGCTCCCCAAGATTGTAACTGGGATGCGGTAAACGAAGCGGCTAATTTTGCTAAGGCAAAAGGTAAGCCACTATTTATTAATGAAGCTAGCCCTCAGCGTTACCAGATTGCAGATTTAAACTACTCGAGTGATCCCGCCCAAGGAACTAATCGTCAAAGCAAAACCGCCCAGCAAATTTGGCAGGAGTGGTTCACGCCTTTCTTTAACTTTATCGAACAATATGACGTTAAAGCGATTACCTATATAAATGCGGATTGGGACAACCAAACTCGTTGGGGGGACTTTGGTGATGGCTACGGAGAAGGTTACTGGGGAGATAGCCGAGTACAAGCCAATAATGAGATAGAGCAAAACTTCACCCAACAGATAAATGATGGTTCATGGTTATTACAATCTAACGAACTATTCGAAAAGCTTGCATATGGTGAAACACCTACAGAGCCAGAAGAACCTGTTGACCCAGAAGAGCCAATTGATCCAGAACAACCGATAGACCCTGAAGAACCCATTGACCCACGTGGTGACCAAGGCATCAGTTACGTTGACGATGACAGCTTAGTGGTTTACCACAAAGATATGGGCTGGTCGGCATCGTGGAACTATTTGTGTTTAGATGCTTACTGTATTCCTGGCACCTTAGTTGATGGTTTTTACCAAGTACAGTTTGATAACGTGAATCTAGGACAAAGCTATAACATCCAGTTTAAAGTTCAAGACAACGCCAATGGGCAATTTATTAGTCAAGAAACCACTGTAATGTTTAACAAGGGGAGCCAAACACCAGACCTTCCAGAAGAGCCCGCCGAACCGGAAGAACCGACTGAACCAGAAGTACCTGTTGAGCCAGAGGAGCCTAATGAACCTGGCACATTACCAAACTTCGGTATTGTTGGTTTAACGGACAATAGTTTTAAAGTAGTAAGGTTGAATGAAGGTTGGACAGCGGGTTTTGTTTATATGTGTGTAAACAGTGATTGCCGAGTACCAAGCTTAGTAGATGGTTACTACCAGTATCAATGGAATGGCAGCATAGGATCTCAGTACAACATTAGCTTTAAAGTTCAGGACAATAGTGTTGGGCAAGTGATTGAAGAAGCGACAGCAACGTTTAATTAATTGCTAACTGCAAGCTAAACATTCAGGAAAAGCAACACGGCTCATCGTTGTGTTGCTTATTCTTGCCAATAGTGACTAAGGCTAAACACTATTGCTTAACCTGTAGGTTCTCGACCAGTGGCATACAAGGTAGCGGTTTTACTTTTAAGGGTTTAGCCTTTTTAGGTTTAGTGAAACTAGGCGTTTTCCTCAATTGCTCCCTCCACCAGCTTAACTCTTCACAGCCGTGGCCTTTTGCAATGGGTTTTTGGTTGCTACAGAGATTGTCGCCAGCTGGACATACCAAACGTACGTGCATGTGCGAAGAGTGGCCCCACCAAGGGCGAATTTTTTGCAACCAGTCGTCATCTTGCTCACGTTCGTCGCATAGCTGTTGTTTGATTATCGGATTAATAAATATACGCGCGACACGCTGGTCTTGTGCGGCCACCTTTAGCATGGTTTTATGCTCATCTTTCCAAGTGTTTTTATTGATAACTAGGTTCTTTTTGTCTACCACACTAACCGCATAGGGGCTGGCAAGTTGCTTGGTTACTAGTAAGTCATCTTCTAGTCTTAGCCAAATATCAACATCTAAGCCAATTTGGTGGCTACTATGGCCATAGTTAAATTGGCCACCTCTTGGCATCGACATGTCTGCAATCAAAATATTGTTAATGCCTTGGCTGCGTAGTTGTTTAGCGTAATCACTCACGAAGGAAATAAGGCTTGGATGACCATAAAAGCGATGGCGTTGAGCGCGAATCACTTGATAGCCTTCGCCAGTTAAGGGAAGTGCTTTTGCTCCGGCAAGACAGCCGTTTGCGTAGCTGCCAATGGCCGCGGGTTGAGCTTGATAAGTGCTGGTGGCTTGCTCCCAAGGATTGTATTGGGCTTGTGTGGTGTAGCTAGTTGCAAGCAGCATTAATGCGGCAGGTAAACACTTCATTCCGTTTGGCTCTCCCTTCATCATCCACCTGCTAGTGTAGTCGCCTTTGCCAGTGGTTTCAGTTACATTTATTTGCTGCGTTGATGACAATGTTTTGTAAGTCGTTGCTTGGTATTAATCAGTGATAAGAGAATGAGAATGAGAATGGCGATTGTGCATGATGGGCAGAGCTTTACAACTGAGCGACTACAAGTAAACACCGTTTGCTATGAGCAGGTTATTAGTCAACAACCTAGCCTATTACCACGTATTGTTGAACTGTTACGGCCAGCAGTTGTAGAGGCCTTACCGCCGTATTTTCAAGAGATAAATAGTAACGAAGATGCTTTGCGGTGGTTAAGTACGGTGTGTGCAGAAAGCCAGTTGTTTACGGTTGTACTTAAGGGCCAAACGCTTCCTATGGGGTTTCTATTTGTTCACGAGCAAAGCGAAGACATTGTTCACATTGGCTATTTATTGGGAGAAGCTTACTGGCGACAAGGCTATGCCAGTGAGTTATTAAGTGGCTTTATTGCTTGGGCAAAACAACATACACCTTATCGCTGTTTAGTTGCTGGCTTGGATGAGAACAATCAAGCCTCTAAGGGCTTACTGCTGAAACTAGGTTTTAGCTTGCAAGCAAGTAGCGAAGAGAATACGCAAATATATCATTATAATATTCGACCTTGAACTAGCCTATGATCTGGCGATTTACCCTTATACCTACCGAAATCAGCAAAAAGCTTCAAAGTTTAATCTAAGCAGTATTCTAGCGACAACGGTAATCTGCTTTAGTGTAAGCTAACACGCTGTATTTTATCTCTTTAACCCTTATCGAACGCTCTCATGTTTAACTATTCTATTGCTGCTCTAGTCGCACTCACGGTGTTTGTTTCTCCCATACTCCACGCTAAAACCTTGCTTAAGCCAGAAGCTGACAGCTACTTCTCGATTACTGGAGGAAGTGGCATTACCCATTTAGATGATGGTGCAAGTGACGAACAGAAGAAGCAGCAGTTTCGCTCTTTTGATATTCGTTTCGCTCAGCACTTTCATAAAAATTGGCGGGTAGACTTAATTCACGCTAACGAGGGGCATCCCTACAATCACCATCGCGATGGTTTTTCTGCGCATGCCACTTATGTGTACGTTCCAGCTGATTGGTTTCGTTTAGAGATTGGCGCTGGGCCTTATATGTCTTTCGATACCACTATTGACGAAACTGGCCTAGAGCTTAATGAAAAGCGAGTAGGGGCAATGAGTACTTTAGCATTTATTTACCCGCTCAAACGTTTTAGCGAGAGTGCACATTTACGTTTGCAATTAAATAGTTACCTTATGGCTGCGCGTCCCAATGGCAACTCCTTATTAATTGGTGTGGGATGGGACATAGATAACACCGAATATCAGCGTAAGCAGACTAAGTACGAATGGTTTGATGATGCTTGGGTCTCCATTATCAATACTAAAATTAATCACGGCGGCCCAGAAACAAAGGTCGGTTACAGCTTTGATTTAGCAAAGCGCTTTCATAATAACTTGGCCTTATCGCTAGGTTACATTGACGAAGGTGGCTACAACGGCGCAACAGATCGTAGTGGTTTTACTACCCAGCTTTGGAAAGTGATTCCTTTAGGTAAGCGTTTTGAAGGGCGAATGGGCGGTGGTGGTTACTTTGTCGTGGATAAGGTAGAGCATACCAGCGCCTATGACTTAAAAGGCATTATTAGTTTTGGGGCAAATTATTATCCTAGTTGGTCATTCTTTGAAGACGGCTACTTGGGCGTAAGCATTAGCCGAGTGATTGACCGCAAGGGTCACCAAGATGATGCCGACTTGTTCCGTTTTAGTGTTGGTAAACGTTTCTAAAACTAATAGTGAGTTGATTTAATACTGGTAAACAACCACTGATGAATACGAAAAAGCGCGTTGAAGGCTTAGCTCCAACGCGCTTTTTTATTTAAGCTACAACAAGGTGTGTTTATTTAGCGGCGTCGTGGCTTACATCTAAGCTATAAAAGGTTGCTTGAACGTAATCTTCTGGATCACCTGTGCGGTTTTGGTTGTAAACACCCGCTTTGAAATACATCCACTGATCTTCTAAGCCATAACCAGAGTTTTGCATATCTACTTTTTGCACAACATCTGCTTTGCCTTCGCGGCTTATGGTTACTGTCATATCAGTGCCATTGATGTCAATTTCATAAGAAAACTTCTCGCCCAAAGCGATACCGTCATCGTATGACTTAGGGATGTCTTTTTCTTTTTGCTTCCAGTAATTAGGTTTAGTTGGGCCAATCATTGGGAAGATTATGTCGTCTCCACCGTTAGGCTCGTGGCTTATCCATACTGAACCGGTTTCGTGGTTAGGCAGTTTACGGTAGTAAATCTTAACTGGCTCGTCATCTGGTGCGTGAATTTGGCCAATAATAACGCGGCCTTGTTGCCAAATTTCACCGGTAGAGGTGACGTGGTCAACCGAAAGGGTGGCTTTTAGATTACCATCGACACCAGCGGCATCTTTTAGAGAATCTGCTGAAACGTTGTGACCAAATACCCAGTTGTTACCATTTACGCCTTTTGTTTTGTGGCTGGTATTGCCACAACGCATCATTTCACGAAGCTCTGAGCGAACATATTTAGTATTTTTAGAGGTTCTTATCCCCTGAACAGGAGAGCGGAAAACAACACCGTCTTTTGCTTCATTCACGTAAAAGTAATCAGCGTGCATTGCACCTTTAGCGATTTCTTTTTCACTGAATTCAGTAGGGCGATCTCCATTGTCTAAAGACACTGGTAATGTCACTTTCCAACAGGATAGGTCTAGCACCTCTGCTGGTGTGGTATTAGCGGCGGATACGCTTGTGCTTAAAGCACCTAGCATCATAACAACAAGAGTTTTTACTTTCATAAGCTTGCCTTCAACGATTCAGGTTAATATTTGTATTACAATAATGCCAAGATACCTCTAGTCAAAAACTAAGGTCAATTAGAGGTTTTGCTAAATGAGACATCAAACTGTTTTGCTTCAAATAATGTGCGCTTAGCCGAAGATATACCTCATAGTAAAACCAAACGCTTAGGCTGAAGTAACCCTGATTAAGTTATTTCTGAAATGATTTTAGCGGCAATTATCGCTGCCAATAGTTGTTTCTAGCTGAATTTTTAAGCCTGGGCTTAGGGCGTCTATAGCAACTACAGCCGCAGTAATAATAGCTACACTTAGACAAGTTATTAGAGGGAATTATCGAGGGAAAGCATGCAAGAATCCCATACAGAGGGGAGCTGCTTATGTGGCGAAGTGCGTTACCAAATAAGTGGGAACTTAAACATTTTTCAGTATTGTCACTGCTCTCGCTGTCGCAAGTTCACTGGTAGCGCTCATGCCGCCAATTTGTTTGTATTACCCAGCCAGTTCCGCTGGTTGGCTGGGGAAGCAGGAGTTAGGCAGTATCATCCGCAACATACTAAATACTTTGCTACTGCATTTTGTCTCACTTGTGGCTCGTCTTTGCCTTGGTTAGCTAAAACCGGTAAAACCATGGTGATACCGGCAGGTACTTTGGACCAACACCCCAACATACAACCCACTCAAAATATTTTCTGTGCTTACAAAGCACCTTGGTTTGTAGACAGCCAGCAACTCCCGCAGTTTGATGCATTGCCACCACGTAAACCTAGAGCATGACTTAAGTGATCTAAGCTACAGTTTGTAAAGTACTAGTAAGTGTAATTATTTGAGCTAAAGTAATACATTAACCAAAAGGATAGGAGCTAGTGATGGAAACACCAATGACCGGACAGCAACAAAGCAAACCTCAGTATGCGATTCCTCAAGAGGCTTTTGATTGGTACGACGAATACGCCCATGGCCTGATTGACCGCCGCACCTTTTTAGCCCGTTTATCTAAATTGGCCGCAGTGGGTTTTTCCATGGCAGTGTTGTCGTCTGCTTTGTTACCCAACTACGCACTAGCGGAACAAGTGTCGTTTAACGACCCGGATATTAAAGCGCAGTTTGCTACCTTTGATTCCCCCAAGGGTTATGGGGAAGGGCGAGGCTATTTAGTAATGCCAACTAACTTGGAAGCAAGTGCACCTGTGGTTTTGGTGATTCACGAAAACCGAGGGCTTAATCCTTATGTTAAAGATGTAGCACGACGTTTAGCTAAACAAGGCTTTATCGCTTTTGCGCCAGACGCACTGCATAGCTTGGGCGGCTATCCTGGTAATGATGACGAAGGGCGGAGCATGCAGAAGTCATTAGATCGCGCCAAAATTGAACAAGACTTTCTGGCAGCTGCGAGTTTCTTAAAAAGCCACTCTGCTAGTAACGGCAAGTTAGGAGCAGTTGGTTTTTGTTTTGGTGGTTATGTTGTAAACATGTTGGCTGCGCGCATGGGTACTGAGCTTAACGCAGGCGTTCCGTTTTACGGAACCCCAGCAGCAAAAGAGTTAAGAGCCAATATTAAAGCTCCTTTGCAAATTCAGTTAGCGGAGTTAGATAAACGAGTGAACGCCACTTGGCCGGAGTACGAGCAAGATTTACTGGCTAATAATGTCGACTTTGATATGCATATGTACTCGCAAGCTAATCATGGCTTTCATAACGACTCCACTGGGCGTTATGACAAAGACAACGCTGAGCTTGCGTGGAATAGAACCATAGCCTTCTTTAAACAGCATTTAGCTTAAAAATCCTAAATAGGGCTTTGCTTTATAGTTTTAGCCAAGCCCTTTTTGTTCAAATATTGCTTTCTGCGGTATCTGCAAACTTCGTTTTCCATTTTAATTAGTCAGTTACTGATGAATAAGTTATTTGTTAGTGTTTTAATTAAGCCCAATTTTGAGCTTTAGTAACCATTAGCGAATTTACCCAACATGACCAAATGCTTTGACATCATAGGCGCTCCCTTTAATCACTTAGGCTGCGTTACTACCAGACAAAACACTGTGGATGGCTTTAGGCAAGCTAGCCGAGATTCGTGGCTAGGATTATCTAATTGGATGGATGTTAGAAATACCCGCTGGAATGCGGATATTAAAGATTGTGGTGATGTAACTCCTTCAAGTGAAGTATTGAGCTTGCTTGACTCAGATAGAAAAATAAACGCTTTGATGGACTATGGAAACGCGCTTAAAAGCACTGTGCTCAATAGTTTTTATGAAGGACGTATTCCAGTAACCATTGGTGGTGATCACTCTATTGCTGTTGGCACACTTCAAGCGGTGATGGCGTTTTATCAAAAGCAACAGGCTAAAAAGGTGGCGGTAATATGGGTGGACGCTCACGCCGATTGTAATAATAAGCTTGATGGTAATTTGCATGGCAAGCCTTTAGCAATGCTAATGGATAAATACCCGGAAAAAGATTGGTCAATCGACCCTGAATTAGTGGTTGATCCTCAGGATGTTTTTTACATTGGGGTGCGTGATGTGATGCCCAACGAACAACGGTTGATTAGCGAATTGGGTATTCGTCATTATGACATGCCAAGCATAGATAACTTAGGAATAAACGGCGTTATTACTGCTTTGATGGCTGAGCTAAATGACAACTACGATCATATCTATTTGTCCTTTGATTACGATGCGCTAGACGGCAGTATTTATAGAGCGTGCGCTACGCCTAACGTAGGTGGATTAAGTGCCAGAGAGGCAATTCATTTAGTCTATTCTGTTGCATCTAGCCCTAAATTTGTCGGCGCTGATTTTGTAGAATACATGCCTGAACTGGATGACAATGGAGTATCCAAAGAGTTGATGATTAAGCTGATAGATGCAGTGTGGGGGTTTAGAACCTAATGATTCAGTTACGAGCGATGACCACTAAGGAGTTTCCGGCCTACTGCGATTATTTTGTTGCTGATTACAGCCGCGATATTGTAAAGAATCAAGGTCTCTCTAATGCAAAGGCGCTTGAGGTAGCTAAACAAACACTAGAACAAAGCTTTCCGCAAGGGGTAGAAAGCCAAGGCCAGCAACTGTTGTGTATCGAGCATGGTACAGCACTAGTTGGTTACTTATGGCATTCAATTAATTTGAGTGACAATTCTAGCTATATTTATGACTTTTATATTTTCCCTCGTGAGCGTAACAAAGGCTTCGGAAAGCTAGCTATTGAGGCGCTAGAACTAATGTTAGCCGCTAGTGGAGTACAACAGATTAAGTTAAGAGTAGCCTTTCATAATCAGCGTGCGTTAAAGCTTTATGAAGAAGTGGGTTTTACAGTTACGGGTTACAACATGTCAAAATCTCTTAGTCAGTAGCGCAGTAGAATTTATGCAGTACTAAGTTTTATGGAAGCGCTTAGCTTTGAGCAAAATTTTCAGGCAATGAGTTGCAAAGGTGCTCAATATAAAGGCGTTTTTACCAATGCAGTAAAAAACACGGGCATTTCGAACCATGGTTACTCGCTGCGGTTATTCACGTAAGTGGCTACGTTAGCATTAGGCCTAAAATGGGATCTATATTAGCCAGCTACCGCAACAGCAACTAGTATATTGGGGCTTTAAAACAGCTATAGGAAACAGCCAATCTAGAATCCTGTGCCCATGCTAAAGTAAACAGCCGTGTCCTGTCGACTAAAAGCCAAATCCATTCCTAGATGAATGCCGTAGCGGCGGGCGATCTGGTAGCGAAAACCCGCTCCGAAGGCGTCTAATGTTTCACTAGTGCTTTTAATGCTTTCTTCTTTTGTTTTACCAATGCCGTAAAATCCAGACACAATCCAACGATTAGTGATGTTGTAACTGAGTTGAGTTTGTAAAGTTGCCACTTGATCGCCTTGATAGCGATAAGCCGCTATACCCCTTAAACCAATGTAAGGTTTGCTGGTGGGCGACAAATTATTCTGATCACTGTTTAAGGATTGGTAATTACCCGCCAGACCTAAGGTCCACTTCTTGGCGAGTGGGAAATAGCTCTCGCCATCAAGCTCTAAGGTATCGTAGTTATGATCGCCACCTAAACTTTCGCGATAAACCATGTACTCAGCGGCTACCGAGTATCCTTTAGTGGGGTAAAACAAGTTGTTGCGGGTGTCGTATTCGGCCAGTAAACCTAGTCCTGAGTTATTGGTTTTATTACCCATGGTGTAATTTAAAATGGCATCAATTATTTGATTGTCAGAAGAAATTTGGGTACTAGACCAAGTTTGTTTTAAGCCTAGCATTAAAGGTGTTTTAGCTACTCTAAATTGTAACTGCTGGATACCAGCAACGCCCTTCGTATTAGTGTTAAAGCGAATCGCTTTATCACTGGGCAATAAGCCACCCAAATCGTTATAAATGTCTACCTTAAACTGACCCACACCGATGCCTCCGGTGTAACGAATGCTGTCGTTCAACCAAGAGTGCCGGTGTCCTGCAAAGGCGAGCCAGCTGCCATTTTCTGTACCAGCTGCGCCCACTACTGTTACTGCTGGAGGCACTAATTGAGCACCACCATTTAAAGATGTAAGCGCTTGCTGTTTGCGATAGTTCTTTTCTTTTTCCGACTCATGCAAAAATACTCCTGCTACACCACCGCCATAACCCAGTGCTGGTTCGGTTATTAGAATTGGAACTGGCAAAAAACCATAGGCGTTTTCCGCCAAATGATGTCCTAGATCGAACTGCCCATCAATGGGGTCGATAAAGGATGCAAAGGCTTGAGCCGAGAAAGTGCAAAATGTAGTGAAAAGCAATTGTCGAAAATAGTGTTTAGACATATCGGCGCGAGCTACTCTGATCATTACTCGATAAGAAATAAAGGCAGTAAATCGCGGGTTGCTGAAGGCTGCCAACTAATAAGCGGGCAGTGTAAACAGAGATGGCTCTATGCTTAACTCACATTTGTAGGACCTAATCCTCAGTTGGCTATCTTATTAACCTGCAAAAATACTTGTTAAGTTTTCGGTAGTCATATTCGGCAAACTTGCTAATGTTGTTTTAGATTTAGTTAGTACAGTGAGAGAGTCATGGAACCGCTTAGCTTTGAGCAAAAGTATCAGGCAATGAGTCGCAAAGATGCTCAATATGAAGGCGTTTTTTACACTGCGGTAAAAACCACGGGCATTTTTTGTCGGTCCAGTTGTAGGGCGCGCAAGCCTAAAATTGAAAATGTGACCTTCTACGACAGCGTCCAACAAGCTTTGCAGCATGGCTATCGTGCTTGCAAGGTGTGTAAACCGATGCAGCCTTTAGATGAAGCACCTGTCGGAATTAAGCAGTTGCTGGATGATTTACAGCAAGATAATTTCACTCGCATAAAGGATGGAGACTTACGCCAACGTGGATTAGATCCTGCCCAAGTTCGTCGCTGGTTTAAAAAACATCATGGTATTACTTTTCATGCCTACCAGCGGATGTTGCGAATAAACGCTGCCTTTAGCCAAATTCAGCAAGGCGAAAGTGTTAGCAATAGTGCTTTTGACAGCGGCTATGAGTCATTAAGTGGTTTTAACGACAGCTATAAGAAGCTGTTTGGAGGCTCGCCCAGTGAACAAAATCAGGCGGTTATAAATATAGTCAGGTTCACTACACCTATAGGCCCTATGTATGCCTGTGCTACCAAAAAAGGCCTGTGTTTATTGGAGTTCACCGATAGGCGCATGCTAGAAACTGAGTTTGTAGATCTTCGTAAGCGGCTTAAAGCCGTAATCTTGCCCGGAGAAAATTCCCATTTAAAACAAGTACAGCAAGAGATTGCAGAGTACTTTGCCGGAGTTCGTAAACAGTTTGAAGTGGCATTAGATACGCCAAGCACTGAGTTTAGGCAAAAAGTTTGGCAAGGTTTAACAGATATTCCTTACGCTGAAACTCGCAGCTACGGGGAGCAAGCAGACTTCCTTAAAATACCTAATGCAGTGCGCGCTGTGGCATCGGCCAATGGCCAAAATAGGATAAGCATTATCATCCCTTGCCATCGAGTGATTGGCGCTAATGGCCAACTTACCGGTTATGGTGGAGGTATTCACCGTAAAGATTGGCTACTCAAGCATGAGCAAGCTAATTGTTAAACTTAACTTACTTTTACAAAGGCTTGGATAGGTATGCTGGTAGAGCAATCAAAATTAAAGCAGGCGCTATATAATTGGTTAGTTAGCCAAACTGGGGTAAACAGTGTGTTTTATCCTAATGACAAAGGCGGCTTTTATGGCTTTAGTTATAAGGACCGCGAGTTTGCCCACTTCCATCAAGCTGATGAGCTTGACTTAAAATTGGGTAAGAAAACCATTGCTCGCCTAGGTTTGCAGCACCCTAATAACTCGCTGGTTCATCCAAAGCGCAGTGCTGGTTCCGCTTGGATAGAACTTCCATTTCATCACGCGGCAGATCTAGAAACGATAAAGGGCTTAGTGAAGCTGGCAATATCTCAGCTATAGTTGCATAGCAAGACTAGCTTAGGTAAGGCACTACAAGCTCATAACTACAAGCTCATAATATGCCGACATATTCGGCTTAGCTCATAGTATTTCTGCTAAATGGCAATATAATACTACTATTGCTGATTATAGGTTATTACCATGCCGCAAACCCTGTTGCCAAATATTATAGAGTTCCTCTCGCAAATCTATCCATTTAATTTGTTACCGCCTAAATTGCAGCGGCAAATTGGTGAGTCGGTGCAAATTACTTATTTAGCGCGTGGTGAAAAAATCAATTTTGGCGGCGAGAAACAAGAGTGCTTTTTATACATTATTCGCACCGGGGTTATGGAGCAGCGTAAACCCGATGGCGTATTACGCTCTAAGTTGGGTGAGGAAGACTTGTTTGGTTTTACTTTTTTAGAGCCGCTTAAAGATGCCTTAGATGGGTATAGCGCTACGGCGATAGAAAACACCTTGTTATACATGGTGCCGCATAATCAACTCACTCAGTTACTAGAAGAACATCCGGAATACGCCGATAGCTTTGCCTCTAAAGCGCGAGTCCGCTTACAGTCTGCGCTTAATGTAGTGTGGTCTGACAATGAAAAAGGCCTGTTCTTTAAAAAGGTCTCGGAAGTGGCTAGCGGCATAGTAGCAGTGGTTAACGCCGATATGTCTATTCAAGCAGTGGCAAAAGAAATGCGAGAGCAATGCCGTTCTTCAACTGCGGTGATAAAGAAAAACGGCGTGATCAGCGGTTTAATTACCGACCGAGATATGACCAAACGGGTGATAGCCGAGGGGTACGATATCACTCGTCCTATCAGTGAGGTGATGACTTCGCCAGCCATTACCACTAAACCCAATGACCTTATCCTTACTGCTGCATCGCTAATGATGGAGCACAATATTCGCAGTTTACCGGTGGTAGAAAATAACCAAGTGCTTGGTTTACTTACTACCTCACACTTGGTGCAAAAGCATCGGGTGCAAGCTATTTTCCTTATCGAAAAGATTAAATACACCGAAAGCATAGAAGGCTTAGCCAAACTCACTCCCGAGAGGCAGGCGATTTTTGAAGCCCTGGTGGAAGGTAAGGTAAGAGTTGAGGTGATTGGCCGAGTAATGGCAATGATTATGGATGCCTATAATCGTCGACTTATTCAAATGGCTGAGCAAAAACTGGGTAAACCACCTTGTACTTACACTTGGGTGGTGGCTGGCTCTCACGCCCGTAACGAAGTACACATGCTCTCTGATCAAGACAGCGCGATAATATTGCCTGAAAATATCAGTAAAGCTGATCGCATGTATTTCACCCATTTAGCCATGTATGTATGCAATGCCATGGACAGTTGTGGCTACCCTTTGTGTAGCGGTAAATTTATGGCCGCTACACCTAAGTGGTGTCAGCCAATAAATGTATGGAAAGAATATTATCGTAAGTGGGTATCTAACCCAGAATACAGCATGCTACTTAATGCTACCGTGTTTATGGAAGTGCGTTGTATACACGGAGATGGCAGTTTATCAGAGCAATTGCAGCAGTACTTATACAGTCTGCTAAACGATAATAAGACCTTCTTAAACTCACTAGTGACTGATTCTGTATCGGTTAATCCTCCGCTGGGTATTTTTAATAATTTAGTATTAGAAAAGGGTGGGGAACACAGTGAAATGCTAGATATTAAAAAGTACGCCTTATTGCTTATTGTTGATTTGGGCCGTATTTATGGCTTGGCAGTAAACAGCGATGATACCGGCACCGAGCAACGCTTTAACCAAGCGGCCAAACAGAGCATCCTAAGTGAAGATGCGCTAAAAGATGTGCTAGGTGCTTATCGCTTTATTACCCAGCTACGTTTTCGCCATCAATTAAAAGCCTTAAAAGAAGGTCTACAGCCCGACAATTACATTGCACCTAAAAGCTTTGGTAATTTTGAGCGTGAACATCTAAAAGATGCCTTTAGAATTATTGGTAACTTGCAAGATGCAGCAAAACTGCGTTTTAGCGAGAAGTAGATAAAGCATGTTAAAGCGTTTTAAGCCCTTAGCAAAACTGGCTAACCAGCGTAGCAAGGCATTAGCAAAAACAACCTTACCTAAAGACTTAGCTCTATTGCTAAGTGCTGAGCTACCAAAAGAAAATACCCTGATTAACGATCTAGAGTTTTTGGCCTTTGATATAGAAACCACCGGCCTAGACCCAAGCACCGATCAAATCTTAAGTATCGGCTTTGTCACGATGAAAAACCTGCGAATTAACATGCAGGGTGCCGAGCACTATTTTGTGAATAGTGGCACTAAGGTAAAAGCCGAAACCGCTGTAATTAATCAAATAGTGCCAGAAATGTTAGAGCAGGGGATTAGCCTAGATGCCGCAATGGATAAGCTATTTAACGCGATGCACAACAAAGCTTTATTAGTTCATGGGCGCTGCGTAGAGCAGCAATTTATAGAAGCCTACATAGCGCAGCGCTATCAAGACAGCAACTTTCCCATGTTATGGATTGATACCTTAAGCATTGAAAAGTCTCTGTTGGCGAATGTAAATAGACAAAAAACGGGAGACTATCGATTAGCTTCTGTACGCAAACGCTATGGTCTACCCGATTACCCAGGGCACAATGCGCTAGTGGACGCTGTCGCAACCGCAGAGTTGTTACTTGCCCAAAGCAAACGTGTATATGCACAAACCCCCCAAGTGATTAGTGCTTTAGTTAAGAACTAAAGAATTGCCTCTAGTTTGACGGTAAATGCCTGTCACTTCCCTAAAACGTAAGGAAACGACAATACACTTTGAACATTGTTCGACGCGTTTTTGGACATAAATGTTTCAGTGATTTTGCTAATTTAGCATTTAATGGATTATTTAGAGTATTGCAAAGCCTCTAACCTTGAGGCTAATTTAACCTTCCACTACAACTTAAAAACACCGTAAGAGAATAAGTTGAATATCTAGAATTCAGCGGCAACGTTGCATTTTACGTCGATTAGTTCTGCTACCTGCGATAACAAATTTTGGCCTGTACTTTCATTGAAAGTCGCAATGTCTGGTTGCACTATTCCTGCTTCGCCCTTCATTTCCTTAAAACCCGTCGGGCCATAAAATTCACCTGATTTTCCAACTGTTGAAGCCATATACATGGGTTTTGCAGCTTGTGAAGGACTTGCTGCAAGTGTTTTTCCGAATATCCAAATAGCTGCTCGCTGCATTAAAGTAGGGTTACCTTTATGCTGAATACCTGTAATAGAAACACCAGGATGCGCAGCCAATATGCTAACTCCTAAGCCTTCATTTTCAAATTGACGTTTCATTGCATGACTGAGAGCAAGTGCTGCCCATTTACTGCGAGCGTATGCAACTACATTACCTTTGTTTTCAAAACCTTCTTCCATTTGTAGATCATTGAGGCTTACTTGCGCTCCGTGATGCTCTGTAGAAGACATAGTGATAACCCGTGAGCCGATAGTTTCTTTCAGCAAGGGAAGTAAATGCATCGTTAACGCATAAGGTCCAACGAAATGAACCGCTAGGTTTAACTCTATGCCGTCAGCAGATTCACGACGCTCATTATCAAAGAAATAAACTCCTGCATTATGAGCAAGTACATCGATACGAGAGTAAGTCCCCTTGATCACGTCTGAGAATGCTTCAATGGATGATAAGTCGCCCATATCAACTTTCAAAATGTCGATATTTGCTTGAGGGTGAGACTGAACCAATTCATCCTTAACTCGTTGTGCTGCTTTTTCATTCCGCACCGCCATAACGACTCGAAATCCATCTTCAATCATCATACGAGTATAATTTTTACCTATCCCGCCATTAGCGCCTGTTACTATCGCAATTTTTTGTTCTGTCGTTTTCATTAGTAAGCTCTCCAAATAAGTTAGCACCATTACAGCATTCCATTGTCGTGCTATAAATAGGTTAATTAGCATGGCATGTATTCCTAAAGGGAATTGGTATGAACAAAATTGAATGCATAAAGCTCTACGTTCGTGTCGCGTATGTGGGCAGCTTTACAGCTGTCGCAGATGAGTTGAATGTTACACAAAGCTCTATTAGCAAAAAGATAGCTTGGTTGGAGCGAGATATAGGATTTGCGCTTTTTTACAGAAATAGCCGAAGGATTGAAGTGACTGCGCAAGGTAAAAGCTACCTTCAGTACTGTGAGCGAATGCTAGAAGAAATGGAATTGACAGAAACCACATTAAAAGGTGAACTTAATGAAGTCGTTGGTGAGTTAAGTTTATCTGTTCCAAGTGCGATGGCTACGCATCTACTGGCAAAACCTATCAGCCTATTTATGAATCAAAACCCTAAAGTCGTTGTTAATGTATCGGTTAATGATCGAGTGATAAATCTAATCGAAAGCGGTGTGGATATCGCGATTCGAGTATCTGAATTAGCTGACTCTGATTATAAAGCCCGTTTTTTGTTCTCAAATCAAGCGGTTGTTTTTGCATCACCTGAATATCTGAATGAACACCCGTTGCCAACTACAGCAAAAGATCTAGAGCATCATCAATGCCTTACTTATTCTTTTGCTACACCTTCAAACCAATGGCTTATGGAACGAAAGGACTCAATGAAGGAAAAAGTTAAAGTAAAGGAAATATTCAAAAGTGACAGTCCTGAAATGTTGCTTTCAATGGCGCTGCTGGGGCACGGTGTAGGCATGCTTCCTAACTGGATGGTGAAACCTTATCTTGACAATAATCGGTTGGTAATGCTATTGGATGGTTACACCGCCACAAGCTTACCTATGTATGCAGTGTATAAATCAGGAGAATATCAACCTTACCGAATACGCGCATTTATAGATTTTTTAGTCGATTATTTTAAGCCATAATCCTTTAGTTGATTACAATGTTCTAACCGATTAAAATTGTAGTGATAAACTAACATTGACCAGAAAGTAAGAGCCTTAAGCATAAAAAAGGAAGTTAAATCGCAGAGATTGAATTCACATCCAATCCCACCCTAACTCACAACGGGGCAAAAAACGTTTCACACACTCGATAGCCAAGACTGTGCTTTTCAATCCCATCATCTTCGCCGAGTAGCGCAAATGAACAAGGGAGCAGAGTTGAAGTCTGTTTGAGCGTAGCG
Organism: Agarivorans sp. Alg241-V36; assembly: GCF_900537085.1. NCBI lineage: Bacteria > Pseudomonadati > Pseudomonadota > Gammaproteobacteria > Alteromonadales > Alteromonadaceae > Agarivorans > Agarivorans sp. Alg241-V36. The sequence continues at coordinate 324,888 of NZ_UNRE01000005.1, forward strand.
AGTTACTTCAACTCCCTTGTGAATGCGCAACGTAGGATCTAAGAAGATGCAGGGCGAGCTTTCTTTTTGCTTCGTTTTTCTTTGCTCGTCAAAGAAAAATGACGTCGCCGCAGGCGAAAGCCTTTACTCTATAGCTTACACATAAAGGGGCATAAACGTGTCGGCATGCCTGCCCATTTTTGGACACAAACGTTTTACGCGATCGATATCTTAGCAACCTATGTGAGGTATTTGTCCTCTAACAGAGAAACAACCCACTTTTGTAGCTGATCATCGCTATATCTTGGATGCCATGCGGCGATAACATCAAACGGCTCGGGTGACTCACTCATATCAATTTTCGTCACGCTTAATCCTTCAATCGCTCTCGAAGGCAAAAAAGCAATAGAATCGGTTGTTTCAAGGTAAAGAGGTACCACGGAGAAACAAGGTGCTGACACAACAACATTACGCTCTAAACCAAACTGCTTGAACCACTCATCTATTGAACCTTTAAAGTTGGGCCTTGAAGGCGAGGCTATAATCGCTGGATAGGCTGCGATTTCTTCGAGTGAGGGACTTACTTTGGAAATCGTTGAATGATGGGATGTGATACACACATGATGTTCTTCAAACAATGTAATGATTGGATAAGACTCGGGTATATAGTCAGGGAATGCTATCGCTAAGTTCACTTTTCCACTTTCCATTAAGTCATTTAACTTGTCTAACTCAAAGTCTCTAACAATGATTTTTAAGTTTGGTGATTGAACTCTCAACATTGCAATTAGCGGTGGCAGAACGACTTGTTGTGCATAATCTGTAGCGGCTATTACATAGGTACCTTTTACCGTTGTTGGGTCAAACGTTTTCGGAGAGAGGAGAGCTTGAAAATCCCGAAGCAGTTTATCAATTTCTAGAGAGAGTTCTTCAGCCAAAGGTGTAGGTATAAAGCCATTGGTTTTTCTAAGGAACAGTCGGTCTCCAAATACATCACGCAGCTTTTTGAGTTGCTCGCTTACTGCTTGCTGAGTTAAGCCGAGTTGGCTTGCTGCCTTTGATGCACTCTGCTCTCGAATTAATGCCTGAAAGACTCTGAGCTGTTTAATATCTAACCTATCGAGCTTGTTCACTTGAGTACCCTTTTGCTTAATGGTGTGTTACCAATTTTTATTGTATCACTTACAAATCATCGTTGTTTCTAATTGTTTTTGTCGGTCGCTAACATAGCGCCTGTCAAAACAAATCATAGAGACGGAGAAAGTCATGAAAACAGTAATTCTAATTGGTGCTTTGGGCAAAATGGGACAAGCTGCTTTAACGGGTTTAGGTAGTCATAAGGTCATTACCGCTGGCCGCTCTGGCAGTGTTGACCATATTGTTGATATTACCAATGAAAGCTCGATTCGAGCATTATTTGAAAAAGTCGGTCACTTTGATGCTGTGGTTAATACGGTTGGTTTTTGTGAGTATGCTACGTTTGCAGAAATGAGTGAATCACAATGGATGACGACGGTAATGAGCAAAATGATGGGACAAATCAACCTTGTTCGTATTGGCCAAGAGTACATCGCAGATAACGGTTCATTCACTTTAATTAGTGGCATCTTAAATGTAAAACCTATCCCTTATGCAATTGCGGATGCCACTACAAGTGGTGCAATCGACACCTTTGTTAAGTGTGTAGCGCACGAAATGCCAAGAGGAACGCGCATCAACGTTGTGAACCCAACTGTACTTGAAGAAGCATGGGAAGTTTATGGTGAAATGATGCCAGGCTTTGAGCCAGTACCAGGAAAATTAGTTGGCAAGGCGTTTGAGCGTTCCGTTGACGGCTTTATCAATGGACAAGTACTGTTCGTTGACGCTTAAGGATCTCTAATTAAAAAGCGCGCCTTTCACGGCGTGCTTTTTACGTAAAGAAAGTACTTACGTTAACAAACTTTGAGGCAAAAACGTTTCACACACTCGATAGCCAAGACTGTGCTTTTCAATCCTATTATCTTCGCCGAGTAGCGCAAATGAACAAGGGAGCAGAGTTGAAGTCTGTTTGAACGTATGGAGTTACTTCAACTCCATTGTGAATGTGCAACGGAGGATCTAAGAAGATGCAGGGCGAGTTTTCTTTTTGCTTCGTTTTTCTTTGCTCGTCAAAGCTTAATGACGTCGCCGCAGGCGAAAGCCTTTACTCTATAGCGAACACATAAAGGGGCAACAATGAGTTAAGTGACTAAGCATTTAAACTAAAAAAATGCTCAGACTATATTGTAATGTTTAACTTTTATTGTCCGTCGGAAACAGCGTTAGCAGGCAGCCGACTATTTAGTGATGCATAAAGATATTGCTTGCAGATAAAAAGCTAAGCACTTAGTGCTTAGCTTTTTTGTTTATCTACCTGAAAGGGAAGGGCTTAAAGCCTGTTGATTTTGTTGGGGGCTAAAAGCAAAAAGGCAGTGTTTAGGCCAACACCCTAAACACTGCAAAAGAAGGAATGGTCAGTTCCTTGTTGCTACAGGTCTAACTATGACTCGGTTTCTGCTGCTTGGTTTAGCGGTGGCTTTTTATTGCTGGTGTTTGCTTTTATTAGCAATACACCAACGGCGAGGATAATCGCACCACAAAGAATAAACACTAAACGGTCACCCAGGCTGTTTGGTAATACTACTAACAACATTACAAAGGCACCTGCTGCGGCAATAAGTTTACCTAGCATGCTGCGTTGTTTGTTATCTAACACTTCTTGCTCAGCTGATTCGTTAACAAGTGGCGTGTGTAAGTTGTTGAAGAACTTATCCACGTCTTTTGAACGCTCTTCACTTAAGCCTTTGTAGAACAGTTGAGACATTACAAAGAAGCCGCCAGTTAAAGTAATGTGACCAATTAGGGCGATTGCTACTTTAAGATCTTTCCACTCACGGTTAGTAAGTTCTTGTTCTAAGCCGAAGAAGTCTTGAATATGTTGTGGGCCAATAACAAAACCAACAACGTAAGAAACACAAGCTCCTACTAATAGGGTTCCCCAGCCAGCCCAGTCAGGCGTTTTCTTAATAAAGAAGCCTAAGAAAGCAGGAATAGTCATTGGGAAGCCAAGCATGGCACCAGCAAACATCATGGCGTCAAATAAACTCAATCCTTTCAGGGAGTTAATGAACAGAGCAAAGAGAATAATCAGAACACCAAATACCGTAGAGGTGATTTTAGATACTGCTACTAGTTCTTTTTCTGACGCTTCAGGGCGTAATACCGGTTCATAGAAGTTTTTAACAAAGATACCAGAGTTACGGTTTAGGCCTGAATCCATAGAGCTCATGGTAGCGGCAAACATAGCGGCAATTAGTAGACCTACCATACCAGCAGGCATGTATAGCTCAACGAAGGCTAAGTAAGCTGCGTCGGCAGCTTTACTGCCCATTTCTGGGTGCATAGCGGCTAAGTCAACGCCTTGGCCTGCTAAGAACCATGGTGGGATAAACCAAATTACTGGACCTAAGGTCATTAAACAACACGCTAACAATGCGGCTTTTTTGGCATTTTTTGAATCTTTAGCGGCAAGGTAGCGGTATGAGTTAAGCATGTTATTGGTAATGCTGAACTGCTTAACAAAGATGAAGAATGCCCAAATTGTTAAGATGCTTACGTAGTTAAGATTGTCACCAATGACGAAGTCACGAGGGAATTCATCTAAAATATTGCCAACACCACCTGAGTGGATGATAGCAACAATACAACAGGTTACGGTTACGGCCATAATCACAACCATCTGCATAAAGTCAGATGCGATTACCGCCCAAGAGCCACCTGTTACAGACATAATGAGTACCACTAAACCCGTAAGAACAATGGTCCAGGTCATGTCGAAACCAAAAATACCGGAAGCGATAATGGCCAAACCATTTAGCCAAATACCCGCTGATACCACACTGTTAGGCATACCCGACCAAGTAAACACTTGCTCGTTGTATTTACCAAAACGCATGCGAATAGCCTGAATAACCGTAACTACACGTAGTTGGCGGAATTTAGGTGCGAAGTAGGCGTAGTTCATAAAGTAACCAAAGGCATTGGCTACAAAGATAATCGCAACGGCTAGGCCGTCGGTATAGGCTTTACCAGCAGCACCGGTGAAGGTCCAAGCACTAAACTGGGTCATAAAGGCGGTTGCACCTACCATCCACCAGAGCATTTTACCGCCCCCACGAAAGTAGTCGCTGGTATTATTGGTAAATGTTCTAAACATCCAGCCAATGGCGATCAAAAAGCAAAAGTAAATGAGTACAATCAGGACGTTTAAATCCATTTCTGTTATTCCTCTTCCATAGTAGATGCATTTACCTTAACAAGCACTATGGCATTATTGTATTACATATAGGGTTAACTGCGATTCTGATCTCACTTTTTTATTTAATCAAGTTGAAAACGTTATCTAGATCCCATCAAAAAGGTCTCATTGATAGATGTAATTTTTAGTGTAGCGGCATTTGAGAAATATAATGTAACAAAATGACATTTTTTAGGCTGCCAATTGGCTCACAATTTGTAATACATTTTCTGTGTGAAAATCAATCAACTGTCGGTGATTGGCGACAGTTTTTAGCTGTTTTTAAGTGAAGGTGTATTGAAAAAAGTACAGCAATATCAAAACACTATGGCGATTCGCCTAGAGTAATTTTTTAAATCTGTTAACGTAGGCAAACATTAGTCGCGCAGCATCGAAAATGCTGCACTAAATTAATATGAATGGATGATTTCATAGGATAGTAAAAAGGACACCTATGGCTAACGAATTTGCAATGATTGAAGGCGCTTCGCGTAGTTTACATTTACAAGTAGCAAGGGAGATTGCCAAAAGTATTTTGTCTGGCGCACTTCCTCAAGACAGTATTATTCCTTCTGAGATGGAATTGTGTGAACAATTTGGCGTAAGTAGAACCGCTTTACGTGAAGCGATTAAGCACCTTAGCTCTAAAGGCTTACTAGAATCTCGGCCTAAAATTGGCACAAGGGTTAAAAGTCGCGAACACTGGAATATGTTAGATTCTCAACTACTAAGTTGGATGTCTGGTGTAGGTGAGACCAGTGATACCCTGACCGAGTTTTTAGCCTTGCGTCGCGCCATAGAGCCAGAAGCCGCAGCGTTAGCCGCTATTAACGCCAGCGCGGAACAGCGCATGAGATTATCAGAGTATTATCAACGTATGGTTGAGATCGCTAAGAGTGAAGACCAAAGCGATTGGGTAGAAACTGATTTACAGTTTCACCGTACAGTATACTTAGCGACTGGAAACAGTTTTTACATTCCTTTTGCTAATGTATTGCAGGTAATGTTCATTGGGTTCTTCCAGCATTCCTCTAAAGAGGGTGGAACTTGCATGTCGGAGCATACTGCCATCTACCAAGCAATTATGGCTGGTGACCCCGACAAGGCCCGAGAAGCTAACTTGGCATTGCTTAATAACAGCAACCACCGTTTGCCAGAAGAAAATGTAGCTTAGAAAATATAATTGCGTAAAAAAAACCTCACAGCGTGAGGTTTTTTTGTGCCTGCTTACAAATTTAATGTATGACAAAATAACTCTGGTTTGATTAGAAAGTAGAGTTAAAAACCTAATTAAAATTACGCGAATCTCCTTCGACACTAGCCAGCACTGTGACAACATATTTGGGTAGTGACTCTTCAATCTAGACTTCATCTTTGGCTATTTTTGTTATCTCGCGACTTTTTAGCAGTAAATCTTTGAATTTATGAAATTTTTGGTGTCTTGGTCATATTTTAAACAGTGAGTCACTTCAAAATTTTATTAACAAAGAAAGGCTTAAATTGAAACTGTGATCCACTTAAAGGTGGTATTGTATGATTTATTGTTAATGTTTTATTTAGCATTTTTGATGCCGCGGTTAATAGGAATATTCGCAGTTGCTTGTTAGCGTTTGGCCTATTTGAGCAAAGGATGTGTAGCTCGCCAACCCAGAATACTGGTTGTTGGCCTGAACGGACTACCCATTAGGGTAAACTAAATAGGATGTAACAATGAGATTAACGCGTAATCGCATTTCTGTGGCAATAGGCGCCATTGCTTTGCTCCACTCACCAACACTTTTAGCCGAAAGTGTCTCTATCACTAATCCAAGCTTTGAAAGTTCTAGCCAGTTTGAAGGTTGGGTCGATGTTGATCCGTCTTCTTTGTCGGGCGTTGCTTATGATGGCACGAAAGCGGTAAAAATTAGTGGCAGTGGCGGCTCAGTAGAGCAAACGGTGAATTTGCAAGCCGATACCACCTATACCTTAAGTGCGTTTATTAAAGGGGCTGGCACTATTGGCTTGCGCATTGGCGGGCAAGTATATAGCCAGAAGGTGAGTGGAAACAGTGATTGGGCTGAGTTAACAGTAAGTGCGAATAGTGGCTCCCAAACCCAAGCAACAGTGTTTGCAGAGTACAATGGTGCGGAGGGGCGCTTTGATAGTTTTACCATGAATAGCAGTGCAAGCACTCCCAGTGCGCCTCCTGCAGAAACTGGAAGTTGTGATTCGCCTACTCAGTTAACCATTGCTTCTGCTAAGGATGATGGTACTCATGATGGACATGGGCCCGAAAATGCTATCGATAATAATCTAACAACAGAGTCGCGATGGTCTTCTCAAGGTATTGGTAAGCAAATAGTGTTTGATCTGCAAGCCAATGCAACTGTCACTAGCTTAGATGTGATTTGGTTAAAAGGTGACCAGCGTTCTAGCTATTTTGATGTAGCAACGTCTAGTGATAATACTTCTTGGACACCAGTGCTTAGCGGTGCGGGTTCTAGTGGCGCGCAAAGTGCTTACGAAAGTTATGAGTTAACAGAAAGCCAAGCTAGGTATATTCGCATTACTGGACAGGGGAACTCGGCAAACAATTGGAACAGTATTATTGAAGCAAAAGCCTTTGGTTGCAGTGATGGTAGTGCCCCTGTTGATCCGGTAGACCCGGTTGATCCAGTTGTTCCAGTGGAGCCAAGTGATCCTAATTTGAACCCTTCTCTTGCTCCTTCGGGTAATTTTGATTTACTGGACTGGACGCTAAGCGTGCCAGTGGATGAAGATAGTGATGGCAAAGCTGACACAGTAAAAGAGCAGGCTTTGTCTAGCGGTTATACCAGTAACGAGTTTTTCTATACAGCAAGTGATGGCGGTATGGTGTTTAAAGCGCCAATTTCCGGTGCTAAGACCTCTTCAAGTACCAGTTACACTCGTTCTGAGTTGCGAGAAATGTTACGTCGTGGCAACACCAGTTATAGCACCAAAGGTGTGGGCAAAAACAACTGGGTATTCTCTAGTGCACCATCCTCAGCACAAGATCAAGCGGGTGGGGTAAATGGAGTATTAGATGCAAACTTAGCGGTGAACCATGTCACCACCAGCGGTGATAGTGGGCAAGTTGGTCGTGTGATTGTGGGTCAGATCCATGCTAATGATGATGAGCCGGTTCGTCTTTATTACCGTAAGCTGCCGAATAATCAATTAGGTTCTATTTATATTGCACATGAGCCTCGCTCCGGCAGTGAGAAATATTATGAAATGATTGGTAGCCGCTCAAATAGTGCCTCAAACCCTTCTGATGGTATTGCCTTAGATGAGCGGTTCTCTTACCAAATTAAGGTAGTGGCTAATACTCTAACGGTAACTATCTCTCGTCCTGATAAAGCCGATGTTGTACAAACAGTGGATATGAGCAATAGCGGTTACGACGACTCTAGCCAATACATGTACTTTAAAGCAGGGGTGTATAACCAGAATAAGAGTGGTGACGGAGACGATTACGTTCAAGCAACATTCTATTCCTTAAGCAATACTCATGATGGCTACAACTACTAATAGTAAATAGTTGTAGATAACGGCAGCTTAGGCTGCCGTTTTTTTAATTCCCTAGTGTTGTTTTGAGATCCCTTTCCCTCAGCCCCTTTGTTTTTGCTCGGCTTGCTAAGTGCCCAGCTAGTCGAAACACCTTATCTTTAATGCTCTGCATTTACTTAGGTAATTTACCTAGCGTTCCAGTGTGTAACTCTATTACTTCGGCCAACTTAGGTAACTTGTCGTTATTCAAGGCGGCATAGAGCTGCACAAACGATGAGAGGTGAAGAGATGAATCAACTATTTAATTTAGACGGTAAAGTGGCGGTAATTACCGGCGGCACTTCTGGTATTGGTGCAGCAGCAGCTGAACGTATGGCAAAAGCCGGCGCAACAGTGGTAATTGCGGGACGAAAAAATGCGATTGAGTTTGCCGAGCGCATTGGCGGTATTTTTGTAAAAACCGATGTATCAGACGAAAATTCGGTTCGCAACCTTATGGCCGTAGCCAACGACCTATGCGGAAAAATCGACATTGTAGTCAACTGCGCTGGCGTTAATCGCGGTTACAACACTTTGCTTGAATCTGAAAAAGAAGATTTTGATTTCAATTTCAATGTGAACACCATGGGTGTGGTTTATGGCATTAAACATGCCACGCAGTATATGACCCAAGGCGGTAGCATAGTGAATGTTGCCTCTGCCGCGGGTGTACAGGGCGTGCCTTACTTAGCGCCTTATGTAAGCTCTAAATGGGCGGTATTGGGGATTACTAAAACCGCAGCGTTAGAGTTAGGTGAGCAAAATATTCGAGTGAATGCCATTTGTCCCACCTCGGTGGATACACCAATGGCACGCGCTGAAGGTGGTGAGCCTCAATTGCGTATGGAGCATAAAGCTGTGCCACTTGGTCGCATTGCCGAGCCCGAAGAAGTGGCTGCGATAATTCACTTTTTAGCCGCACCAGATTGTGCTTTTGTAAACGGGCAAACCATTGGTGTTGATGGCGGCTTTACTGCGGGTATGAGTATTAATGCTTACAACAGCTTAGCTGCAGAGTAGTTATTTGGCCGAGCTGCGCTGAGCTAAGGCTTTGCGCAGTGATTCGAGCTACTAAGTTACATAAACCACTAAGTGTTTGGTGAGCAATAATTTCTGCCTTTTATTGTTTTGATTGCTTAGTTTGGCTTCTTGCCACCGGTAATACAGTGTATTACCGGTTTTTTTAGTTTATGCGGAGGTATTGGTGGGCGCTTTGTCATCTGCAAATGTGGCCTTGGCGGCCAGTATTCGAGTGACGGTTGTTACACTGCATAAGGCGGCAAAGATAAGTGCCAACATAGCGAAGTGCTGCGGAAACAAACAGAACAGTACAAAGGTGGCGATGGTTTCGGTGCCTTCGGTCAAACCACCTAAGTAATACAAAGACTTATGTGGGTAAACCGTATTATCAATGTTGCGTTTAGCGGCCATTATCGCAAAGGTGAGAAAACTTGAACCGGTGCCCATAAAGGTCCAAATAAGTACGTTTGCCGCTACCGCGTTTTGTTCAGGCGAGGCAAGGGCAAAACCTAGAACAATGCCAGAGTAAAAAATAAAATCGCAGACTATATCGAGGTAGCCACCAAAATCACTACATCCCTGTCTTCGAGCTAGTGCGCCATCTAAGCCATCAAAAGTCCGATTGAGCAAAATAAGCGCCAGGGCAACTTGGTATTGCTGAAAAGCGAGAAAAGGAATGGCACTTAAGCCAATGAAAAATCCGATGAGAGTAACTTGGTTGGCACTTAAGCCCGCATTGTCGAGCTGTTTAGCACTGTAATCTAATGGCGCTTTTATTACTTTTATGGCGTAACGGTCTAGCATTGTTGTCCTATTTACTTACTGTTATCTATCGCATTGCTTAACGAAAATCTCGCGAACGTACCGATAAATCGGCGAGTAACCACGAACAGTCTTCTAGCTTCCCTGCAATAATATGTATTACTTCATCGCAGCGCTCTAATCGTCCGTGAACCTTAAGAAGGTGAGACGAAATAAGGGCTTGGCGCTGCGCTTTAGCCGTTGCCGACCAGACTATCACATTGCTGTTGCCGGTTTCATCTTCTAAGGTAACGAAGGTGACATCGGCCGAAGAACCAGGTCGTTGCCGACCAACCACTAAACCTGCCACCTTTACTAACTGACCGTGTTTGCATTGATGCAATTGCGCCTGCGAGTAACAATTTTTTAGTGCTTGGTGTTCGCGCAGTAAATGCAAAGGGTGACGGCGTAAACTGACTCGCGTAGCAAGGTAGTCTTGGCGAATATCTTCAACCTCGCTAGGCGCACTTAAGTTAACCGCTGCTTCTTCTGGCATATCAAACAGAGGTAAGGGGGCTTCGGTGCCACTCATCTGCCAGCGAGTTTGGTGGCGATGCCCAGCTAAGCAAGCAAAAGCATCGGCAGTGGCCAGTGATTCTAAGCTGGTTTTATCGAGCTGTTGGGTGAGCTCGCTTAGTTGGCTAAAACCCTGCTTGGGGCGATTAGCTAGCAAGCGAGTAAATTTTTGTTTGCTTAATCCTTTTACTTGCTTTAAACCCAGCCTAATCGCGCCTTTAGGATCTTGGCTGTAGTCAAGGCTATGTTCCCAATTGCTTTGGTTAATGTCGATAGGAAGAATATTCACCCCATGGCGCTGTATGTCTTGAATAAGCTGGCTGGGGCTGTAAAAGCCCATTGGCTGGCTATTGAGCAGGGCGCAGCAAAATGCCGCTGGCTCATGACATTTAAGCCAAGAGGAAATGTACACTAACAAGGCAAAACTGGCCGAGTGAGACTCGGGAAAGCCGTACTCGCCAAAACCTTGAATTTGCGAGAATAAGCGCTCGGCGAATTCGCTGGGATAACCTCGTTGTAGCATGCCGTTAATCAGTTTATCGCGAAAATACGCCAGTTTACCGTTGCGCTTCCAGGTGGCCATCGCGCGGCGCAGTTGATCGGCTTCTCCGCCGCTAAAACCCGCTGCTACCATGGCAAGCTTAATCACTTGTTCTTGAAAAATCGGAACACCTAGAGTGCGCGCGAGCACTGCTTCTACTTCTGGACTAGGGTAATCGACGGGCTCTTCGCCATTACGCCGGCGTAAGTATGGGTGCACCATATCGCCTTGAATTGGCCCTGGGCGCACAATCGCCACCTCTATCACCAAGTCATAGTAGTTGCGCGGTTTTAGTCGCGGTAACATGCTCATTTGTGCGCGTGACTCAACCTGAAAAATACCTACGCTGTCACCTTGGCATAACATGTCATAAGTAGCGCTATCATCCTGTGGAATATCGCTAAGGCTTATAGTGCGTTGTTCTCGTTGGCTTAAGCTGCTTAAGCAGCGGCGAATGGCACTTAACATGCCCAAGGCTAGTACATCCACTTTCATTAAATGCAGTGCTTCTAAATCATCTTTATCCCACTGAATGATGGTGCGATCGGCCATGGCGGCATTTTCTATTGGCACTAAGTCACAGAGCTTGTCTTGAGCAATCACAAAGCCACCGACATGTTGCGATAAGTGACGGGGAAAGCCACGTAGCTGCTCAACTAATTGGGCAAAGCTATAAGCTTTGGCTTCTGGCAGTAAACCGGCTTGAACAATTTTTTGGCTGGTTGAGCTGCTGCCATCACGCCAATCAACATTGTGGTTAAGACCATGCAGAATATGCGCGGGAATGGCTAAGGCTTTACCTATTTCGTTAATGGCACTTCGGGTGCGATAGGTAACAATACTAGCGGCTAAGGCTGCCCGATCACGTCCGTATTTTTGATAGATATATTGAATTACTTCTTCGCGGCGCTGGTGTTCAAAATCAACATCAATATCTGGCGGCTCATTGCGTTCTTTAGAGATGAAACGCTCAAACAACAAGCCCACTTGAGTGGGGTTTACCTCGGTAATATTTAAGCAATAACACACCACAGAGTTAGCCGCCGAGCCGCGGCCTTGGCAAAGAATATTTTGCTGGCGGGCGTAAGCCACAATATCGTAAATAGTAAGAAAATAGTGCTCGTAGTTAAGTTCGCTAATTAGCCTTAACTCGTGTTCTATTTGCTGGCGCAAGGTGGGCGTGAAGTGTTCACCAAAGCGCTGTTGTATGCCTGTGTCAACTAATTCCCGTAGGTATTGCTGAGCAGTGTAACCAGTCGGCACATTGTCTTTGGGATATTGATAGCGGATCTCGTTAAGGCTAAAACTGCATTGGGCTGCAAGCTCACAGCTAAGGGCGAGTTCCTGACTCAAATAACGTTGTTGTAAATGTGGCCACTGCAATAGCCGGCGCTCGGCATTGCTACTTAATAAAAAACCCGCTTGTTGCACCGTACTATGTTGGCGAATAGCATCAAGAATGTCGGCCAGTCTTTTTCTATTGGCTAAATGCATACGTGGATTAATTGCTGCTACGCAGGCTATATCCTGTTGTTTAGCCAATTGCCGATAGGTATTTAATACCTTAGCGGGTTGGGATAAATCGTTGTGCAGTAGTAGATAGAAAGGCTGAGAAAGTTGCTTCTGTAACTGCTGTAGCTGTTCGGTGGTTAAACTAGGGTTTGCTTTAAGCAAGACTAAACATTGATCAAGCTGCTGATCGAACTGCTCTAGTTTTACTTTATAGCTGCCTTTTTTAGTGTGTTTTCTAGCTTTTGTAATAAAGCGGCACAGCTGCTGATAGCCTCTGAGGTTTTTAGCTAACAGCACTATTTGGCATTGTTCTTCGGTGGTGAATTGGCTGCCCACAATCAGTTTAATGGCTAATGACTCGGCCGTTTGATGGGCACGTACTACACCGCTTAATGAGCATTCGTCGGTAATCGCAATGGCCTGATAGCCATAACGCTGCGCTTGCTCTACCAATTCTTCTGGATGAGAAGCGCCGTATAGAAAGCTAAAGTTGCTTTGAGCATTAAGTTCAGCAAAGGGAGTGTTGTTCATTAGGCAAACCAGCCGTGTAAGTACCACTGACGATTCTCTTGGCATACCCACGCCAAACCCTGATCAGGGCTTTGTGCCATGTAGTAATCGCGATTAACGCTTTGTTCATCCCACCAACCGCTGGCAATGCGCTCTGGCTCAGAGAGTAGGGTGTAATGCTGAATATTAATTGGCTTTAATTGCGGCAGCAGCCAACAGGGGCGAGCAAATTGCTTAGGGTAGCTAAGCGCTTCGTGTTGCGATAAAGGCCGGTATTGGCTGGCATATTCGGGTCGAAAATCTGCTTGGCAGCTTAAGCGGCTAATAGCATGTTCGCCTAAACGTACGCTTAGTTGATCAAATAATAAATTGTCGCAAGCCGATTGCTGTGGCTCGAAGAGACCGGAGACTTCATGGCCAAGCGGATACAGGGCCTGGCAATCTAAACTAAATTCAATCACCGCTGCACTCAAACGAATCGATTCTAGCTTTAAACGAAATAAGGCCAGCCAATCGTGACTGGTTTGTAATAAGCGGGCACTTTTTACGGTGATGATCTCACAGGGTTTATTGCGAAAATTTAGGGTAAGCACCAAGATATTGCTGCAAAACTGACGTTGCCTAAGCCATTGCTGTAGGTGCTGACAAGCCTGTTTTAGTGAAAACATTAAACCTTGAATGGTGTGAGTTTCAGCCAACAGTGGAAAAGCTTGTTGATAGCGTGCTTGGGGTTTAATAAAAGTAAGTGGGGTACTTTGTTGCCCATTAGCCTGGTCAAGTAAATGTAAGCTGTCTTCTCCCAAGCGCTTGCGCAGCTCTGGCCGGGGTAGCTTACTAAGCTGTTTAAGAGTGTATAAGCCCATAGCTTGCAGGCTAGTGACCAAAGAGGAAGGGAGATCGCTGGCACTAAGCGGTAAATCGGCGAGAAACTTAATGCCAGAATTTACTTGTTTAATATCTTGAGAGCGGGCTAACCAGCGCGCGGCCATAGCACTGGGGGCGTGAGCAATGCGAAAGCTTAGCTGCTGGTGTTGGTAGTGTGTTACTAGCTTGGTGATATGTTGTTCTGGCTTGGGGTAAATATTACGCATACCGGCACCGCTAATATACAAGCCTTTATCTGGATGCACTGCAACTTGTGCCGAGTAGTACAAAGCTTGCTGGGCTAAAGCGTCAAAGTAAGCATCACAAGATAAATCACTTTGTTGATACAAACAGAGTTGTGGTGCCAATTGGTAAGCGGTATTAAGCGAGCAACCTAAGTAAACCCCTAAGTGATGCGCCACTTGGTTAAGTTGGATGATTTGCTTGTTGTGATGAATCGCTAAAGCTTGTTGGCTTGGGTGCTCGCGTTGCAATAAATCCAACGCGAGCTGAGGGAAATCAAGGTAAATCCAATACATGTTGTACTTGTGTAAAAAGCATCGGCGTTAATTAAGCCGTGGAATGTGTTGCTCATACAGTGGAGCTCCACCACGGCGCTTTAGCAGATGGTAGTTAATTTGGTCTGGTGACTTACTCGGGTGTAAGGCCATTCGTACACTGGCGCTAGAGCTTTGCTGTTGCTGTTGTAGCGGTCTAAACAGGTAACTTAAGCAATCGCCTTGTTCGGAGGCTAATTGCAAACGGCGACTTGCTTTTAAATCTAAGCCATTTAACCAGCCTAATACTGCGCTACAAGAACCACTTTTAAGCGCTTGCTCAATGGTCCACAGTGCATCACTACATTGCTCAGGCCTAATCACGATCACCTTACTAATGTTTACGCCATGTTGCTGTAATGCCGGAGCATTGGGCATAAAAGGCGGAGCTACCCAAATAATCCAACGCGATTGTTGGCTAAGTTTAGCCAGAGCGGGCAACAACAATTGCAGCTCACCAATACCATGCTGTTCGTAAAGCACTTCGGTGATCCCACCTTGAGGCCAACCATGGTTAGGTAGTTGTTGGTCGAGTTGTTCAAAGCCACTTGCATGAACGTCAAGATGACTATGTTGCCATTGGCTGCCTTGCCATACCTTGTTGCTTTGTAGCAGTTGTTCAATTTGTTGTGCCATTGTTCGCTCCATGCTCTAAGTCAATGTCGATGTTTAACTGTGTATTTATACAGTGTATGTATATACAGTATTACCTGTTCAATAATTTTGCAAATGTTTTTTTACTTTATATGTATGACAATTAGTCTGAAGCGCTAGTAATTTTTCGTAAATACTTGCAAAATAACATTGAGAACTGAAAAGGTTTTCATAGGAAGCGTGCTAATAAATAGGGATTAAAATGATAACTCTTGGTGAATACATAATAGAAAAACAACACCAGTTTCCCGACGCCACAGGGGAGCTTACTCAGCTATTAGGGGCTATTCGTTTAGCCGCTAAAGTGGTTAACCGTGAGATCAACAAAGCAGGGCTAGTTGATATTATTGGTGCTACTGGCGTAGAAAACGTACAAGGTGAGGTACAACAAAAGCTAGATTTGTATGCGAACGAAAAATTTAAAGCCGCGCTTGAAGCACGCGGTGAGGTGTGTGGCGTAGCCTCGGAAGAAGAAGATGAGTTTGTGAGTTTTGACAGTTCTCGCTCTATCGACAGTAAATATGTGGTGTTAATGGACCCTTTAGATGGTTCATCAAACATTGATGTGAATGTGTCGGTGGGAACCATTTTCTCCATTTATAAACGTATTAGTCCTTGTGGTACCCCTGTGGTATTAGAAGACTTTTTGCAGCCTGGTTATCGCCAAGTGGCAGCAGGATACGTGGTATATGGATCGTCAACCATGTTGGTGTATACCACGGGTCATGGCGTACATGGTTTTACCTGTGATCCATCGTTAGGGGTGTTTTATCTCTCGCATGAGAATATGACGATTCCTGATGACGGGGTAATTTATTCGATTAACGAAGGTAATTACCTTAAGTTTCCAACTGGGGTGAAGAAGTACTTAAAGTACTGCCAAGAAATTGAGCCGGAAACTAATCGACCTTATACCTCTCGTTATATTGGCTCGTTGGTATCAGATTTCCACCGGAACCTGCTTAAAGGCGGTATCTATATTTACCCTTCAACCGCCTCTGCACCTGAAGGTAAGTTGCGTTTGCTGTATGAATGTAACCCTATGGCCTTTTTGATTGAACAGGCTGGCGGTAAAGCGAGTGATGGCTTTACTCGTATTATGGATATTGAACCAGAAGAGCTGCATCAGCGGATCCCCTTCTTCTGTGGCAGTACCCATATGGTAGAAACCGTGGAAGGCATGATGCGCGAGTACTCCTCAAACGAGCGCAATGACTAAGGCTTAGTCACTTTGTTTGCCCTGACGAGCCAGTCGTCAGGGCAAACAAATATCCGCTGTTCGGGCTGCTTAACTTGCTGCGGTAAATACAACTGTAGGGGGCCTCTTGCTAAATCTAGTAACTTATCCGCCTTTTCCAGGGTGTGTCCTTTAGGATTTATCCACTGTTGTTTGGTGAGCGCAAACCAGCCGTGAGTTTGCATATTTTGCCATTGTTGTAGCGTATACCAATGACAATGTTGGGGAGTAGAGTGGCTGATACTACCTAGTTGAAACAAATACCCCGGCAGCAAAATCCGTTGTTTAAATGAATAGCCTGGGTAGTCTTTGGCCAAGGTTTGTATTTGCGGGTGGCAGCCTAAAGGGATTTGCTTAAGCAACAGTTTGCTGAGTTTGTTGCTGAGCCGATCTTGCTGGTTGGGGCCAAGGTAGTCATAGCTGCTGGGTTTGGCATTGCGGGCCAAGTAAAACTTTATTGCCAGTTCCCAATGCTCTAACTGTTGCTGTTGATGGTTTACTAACAAAAAGTCGATAGCACCTTGGGTTCGGCCATCTTGTTGTACGGCAACGTTGTCTGCCAGCAATTGCCAGTTTGGATGGGCCTTAATTAAGGCGCGCCATAATTGTTCAAAATACAAACCTAGCCGTGAATGCGCTGGTGAATCTGGAATTTGACTAAGTTGAGAATGAAGCGCTGTATACCAAGATTGTTGCCAGGCTTGGTTAACCGCAAAGGGCAGGGCATGGGGCAATAAGGCTGGAGCATTTAGGCACCAGTTTAAATCATTCTCCCAAGCTTGCTTACTCACAAATGTTATCCTTTTGTTATTAATTTACACTTATTTAAAGGTTTTGCTTTTTATTTCGACTATTTTACCGGTTTTTGTAGTTTTATTACTAAATGTTGGCTAATATTTAGTGGTCTAACCAGTTGAGGTGTTCGAAATGAGTAAGCAATTTTCTACCAGCATTATCATCGTTCGTCGTATCGCACTATTTTTAGTAGGTTTGGTTTCTTTCCCATTTGTTGCCCTTGCCGGTTTAAGAGCGCCTTTTTATAGCGCATTACACCGTCAGTGGATTAAGCGTAATGACCGTCCAAGTTGGATGCAGCAAGCTGACAAAATCAATCAGTTTGTTTTGTACTAATCTATAAGGCTTGTTTAAAGTTGGGTCTGCTACTTACAATGTGACAAACCATTGTGAGTTAATGTAAATGAAAAATACCCGATTAGAAAATATATTAAACCAGCACTTAGAAAGCTTTAAATTTAAAGACTACTGTCCCAATGGCCTGCAAGTAGAAGGTCGCTCTGAAGTTAAGCGAATTGTTACTGGCGTTACTGCTTGCCAAGCATTAATTGACCAAGCCATTGAGCACAAAGCCGACGCTATTGTGGTACATCACGGTTTCTTTTGGAAAAACGAAGCCGCAGTGGTTACCGGTATGAAGCGTCGTCGCCTGCAAGCCTTGTTAAACCACGATATTAACCTTTATGGTTACCACTTACCCTTAGATGTCCATCCAGAGCTTGGGAATAATGCACAGCTGGCTAAGCGCTTGGGCATTACTTTAAAGCGTGGGCTAGAAGCGTGGGATCCGCGCAGCGTAGCAATGGTAGGTAAGTTAGCAGAGCCTATTTCAGGTGAAGAGTTTGCGCAACGTATAGAACAAGTATTACAGCGCAAACCTTTGCACATCGCCAATGGGCACAATATTCAAAAAGTGGGCATTTGCACCGGCGGTGGACAATCCTACCTTGGGTTAGCCGCTGAGCAAGGCTTAGATGCATTTATTAGTGGCGAAATCTCTGAAAACACCGTACACACCGCGCGTGAGATGGGCATTGATTATTTTGCTGCTGGTCATCATGCGACCGAACGTTACGGCGCACAGGCGCTAGGCGAGTGGTTAGCAGAAACCCACGACCTAGACGTTACCTTTATCGATGTAGATAATCCGGTATAAGCTGAAAAAGATATTGCGAATGATAATGGTTCGCAATATAATTGCTTTATTGTGATTGATGAGGTGAAGCAATGTTTGTATGTTTATGCCACGGCATTACTGATAAGCAAATTAAAGAAGCAGTGCAGCAAGGCTGTGAAAACCTAGCCGATGTACGTAAAAAGAATGGTGTTGCTTCTGAGTGTGGGAAATGTGCCAGAATGGCTAAAACCATCATTAATAAAGAATTGTCTATCACACCTAAGTACTACGAAGTAGCCTAGCCTTAGGCTACTTAATCCGCTTCATCGCGGTGAATCAGTAAATCAAAACCTTTATCCCGCCAATACTGAATCAGCTCAGGTTGCACGCCTAATATTGCTAACGACACCTGCTTCTCAATACAACGTTGTTTTATGGTTTGCCAATTTCCTCGGTTATCGTTATTCACATTGAGCAAGATCCACATATCTAAAGAAATCACTAGCACATCAATTAAGTCTAGCACTGTGGGATTATTGATCAGTTGCGCCACTAAGTTGGGTTGCCAAGCCAACTGCACATGTTGTTGCTTAATTCGAACTAAGCTAGTGAGATTTTCCATTGGCAATTCAGGGCTAAATACCAACATCGTTTCTGAGTAATGCTCGGCTATTTGCGTTAGCGCTATGCTGCGTTGACTTAGCTCTTGTTTAAAGTGGTGCCAATACACTGCATTAACTGGGGCATTAAAATGCTCATCTTGTTCAATGTGTGTTGGCCAATCCCAGTAGCCAACCAAGCTATTGTCTGTAGTTGCATGAATTAGATATTGGCTGTGTTTGGTGGCATCACCGAGTTGATTAAGCTTGTGGCGGTATAAGCGGAAAAACTGACGGCTTAAGTAGCCTATCTGGGTTTTGAATTGCCCAACGGTGATAGAGGTATATAGGTTTAGACCGTAATGTTTCGCCAGCAGAATGATGCTGTTTCTCAGTGTAGATTGCTCTTGAAAAACCAAAATTAAGCCGGGGCGGTGCAAGATAGCAGCAAGACGTTCAATGGTATCAATAATATGAGGGTCATCATCGTAGACGGCCAGCATCACTAAGTTAGCTTGTTGCAGCTGCTGATTAATATCTTGTTGTTGCGGGTACCAATGTTCACAAAAGCTAAAGCCATACTCCTGCATGTGTTGCTGGAATGGCTCAGCAGGTCGAGGGTTATATAGGTAAACAAACTTACTGTTGGCCCACTGCTGATATTGTTGGTTAATGCTGTCGCCCCAATGGGCAAACTGTTCATCTAACTCTTGCTGACTATAACAATAGATAAAGTCGGGGAGGTCAAAAGACATGGCGGGCATTTCACCCACCAAAAATACCGAAATTTGTGATTGTTCTTCTAGTAAATCAGCTAACAGCGCTAGCTGCTGGCAATTGAGCTTGGCACAGTTTAAAACAATCGCGTCAAACTCATTGGATTGCTGCAGTTGCAATTGTAACTCGTCAACTTGTTGGGCGGTAACATGCTCAATAGGAGAAGGGCTATGGCTTGGTGTTTGCTGAAACCACAATACCCGCAGCAATTTAGAAGTAGTAGGGGCCGCACTGGGCGCTAATAATAGCGCCAGTTCTTCGTCATTTAGCGAAAACGACCCAGGCATTGCTAGTAAGTTACCTTAACCTTTGAAGCCACTTGTTTAGCATTGCTAACGGCTTGCTCAATGGACTCGCTGCGATTTAAGGCTACCCCTAAACGACGTTGTCCATTAATGTCTGGTTTTGAGAATAAACGCAGTTGGCTATCGGTAGCGTCTAGCGCTTCGGCTAAGCCGCTAAAGCGAATGTCGGTTGATTGTCCATCACCCATGATCACGGCAGAGGCACTTGCGCCAAATTGATGGATTTGTTTGATGGGCAAACCAAGAATAGCTTTAGCGTGTAAAGCAAACTCTGATTGATCTTGTGAAATCAAGGTGACCATACCAGTATCGTGAGGGCGTGGAGACACTTCACTAAAGTAAACTTCGTCGCCTTTAATAAATAGCTCTACACCAAATAAACCGTAGCCACCTAGCTCGCTAACGATTTTCTTAGCGATGTCTTGTGACTTAGCTAAAGCCAGCTCTGACATGGCCTGTGGTTGCCAAGACTCACGATAATCACCATCTTCTTGTCTGTGACCAATCGGTGCGCAAAAATGAATGCCATCGATGGCGCTAACGGTAAGCAAGGTGATCTCGTAATCAAAATCAACAAAACCTTCAACAATAATGCGCCCAGCACCAGTGCGTCCGCCTTCTTGTGAGTAGTCCCACGCAGCGGTGACCTGATCGCTATTGCGCAGTGTTGATTGCCCTTTGCCCGATGAACTCATCACCGGCTTAAGTACACAAGGCAAACCGACATTTGCTACGGCTTGTTGGCACTCTTCTAAACTATCAGCAAACTGATAAGCAGAGGTTGGCAGACCAAGTGTTTCAGCAGCTAAGCGGCGAATACCTTCGCGGTTCATGGTGAGTTGGGTCGCGCGAGCGGTAGGTGTAACTGCAAAGCCTTGTTGCTCTAGCTCAACTAAGGTATCGGTGGCAATGGCTTCAATTTCAGGAACAATATGCTGGGGTTTTTCTTTAAGAATTAAGGCTTTTAAGGCCTCTCCATCAAGCATATCTATAACATAACTGCGATGCGCTACATGCATCGCTGGAGCGTTCGGGTAGCGGTCTACCGCAATAATTTCAACCCCATAACGTTGTAATTCAATGGCAACTTCTTTGCCAAGTTCGCCTGCTCCTAGCAATAACACTTTAGTTCCAGAAACGCTTAGCGCAGTTCCTAACATTTAAATACTCCTAAGTTGAAGGATAGTAATGATGGACCATTGGTTTTTGAGAATGTTCCGCGAAATTTTGTAATTCTTGCTTAAAGCTGAATCGATTGTCTTTATGTTCCCATAATTCGAAGCGATCAACATTGTTTAAGCTCAGGTGATTTAGCGTTAATTGAGATAATAAAGTGAGAAGTGGCGAGAGAGAAGGGTTAAAAGCAACGTTTTCTAGATAACAGCTCCAGGCGATGACTTTGTCACCTTGATAGGCAAACATTGCGCTTTGCACTTGGGTATAAGGTGCGTAACTGGCTTTGGCAAAGTCAGGCGCTTGGCTAGCAGCATTGAGTTCGAGTTTAGCTAAAGGTGTTTTTACACCGAGATCGTTGGGTCCAAAAGATTGCGGCAACAATTGAGGAAAGTCGTAGCTTTGCTGGTTAAAGCGTACTTTTAGCTGATTTGCGTTGGCTAGCTCATTAATAAATTGGCGGCAGTAACCACAAGGCGCCGCATTGATCACCAAATCTGTTAGCTCGTCTGCCTGATGACTAAGCGCGTTGAATATGGCACTTTGCTCGGCATGTAAACTACCGGAAAGCGGGCCGTACTCTAATTCATAGTTGGCGCCTAAAAACAGCTGTTGCTGTTTATCAATGGCGATAGCACCCACCTTAAAGTCTGACTTAGGCGCGAAAGAAAAACTGGCAGCTAATGGCAGCATACGCTCTGCGAGTTCAATGGTAGTGCAATTTAAGTTGTTACATAGTGCTTTGGTTTGTTGGCTGTTAAGCATATTGGGGATTTGCTTGCTGGCTAACACAGTTTGTAGGGCAGTAATTAGCGGTAGGTCTGCTTGGGTATTTTCTGACATTTCATCCTTCCCTTAATTTTGTCGAACCTAGCAACAAATGTTGATTACTTTGCTAAGACTTCGATTATAATCCGCCTAATTGTTGTTTAGTTAAAATATATCTTTGTTTTAGCGGTTTCTGCATAGCCTGTAATTTATTGTAACTAAAGGTGTTGATAAGTGTTTTCTAAACTTGATTCTGTTCTTCAATTGGTTCGACAGTGGCAACTAAGCTCGCCACAAAACCAAGGTTTGTATACGCCACAATGGAGTGGGGCGGAATGTGTAGTTAGGGTAGATAATTTGTCTGCTCATAGTATCAGCTTAGGACAGATTGATTTGTTCGACGGCCAGCTTCCTAAAGACGCTAAATTTCACGGTGAAGGCTTTCAGATGTTAGCGCAGAATTACGGCTCTGCAGATAATATTACTGCTATTGGCCGCTGCCCGGATGCCGGAGAATATCGGCTCAGCGAAGATGCCGATCACTTCACTGCGTATAATCAACTACTTATAGAAAGTGAAGGGCATTACACCTTACTCGGCTTTAGTTCTTGCCACCGTTTTAGTGGCTATTTTAAGGTCTATCCAAGTGGTCGCTTAGTGATTGGTATAGACAGCGATACCTTGGCTATTCCTGCTCGCCATTATCTGAATAGCGAAAGTCTATTTGTAGCGTGTGGCGAAAGCCGAGAAGCAGTACTAGAACAATTTTCCGAGGCGATTGAGCAACATCATGCTAGGCTTAGTTGGCCCAGTAAACCAAATGGTTGGTGCTCGTGGTATCACTATTATGCCGATGTAACTGCCGATGATATTGAAGAGAATCTTCAGCAGCTTATTAGCCCCCATGACCATCTAGATTATTTACTGATTGACGATGGCTACCAAGAGTTTATGGGCGATTGGCTATATCCGTCTGAGCGCTTTAGCGGTGGCGTAGAAGGTTTATGTAAACGCATTAGAGAGCAGGGCAAAGAACCCGCCATTTGGGTTGCTCCATTTATCGCTCAAGCAGAGTCTCGCTTGTTTCAACAACATCCTGATTGGTTTGTGAAAGGTCAAAATGGACAGCCTTTAGCGGCTGAAGAAGTCACTTATGGAGGGTGGCGTTGCACGCCTTGGTATGTACTGGATACTACCCAAGAGCAAGTAAACCAGTATCTACATCATGTGTTTAGCCACATGTATCACCACTGGGGAGTGAAGTACTTTAAGCTCGACGCCATTTACTGGGGAACCCTAGCTAAAGGCTATCGAGCCGATCCAAATAAAACCCGTATCGAAGCCTATCGAATGGGCATGGAAACCATCAATAAGGCCTGTAATGGGGATGCTTATATACTCGGATGTAATGCCCCAATGTGGCCATCATTAGGTTTAGTTCATGGGATGCGTATTGCTGACGATGTTGAACGAAATATTGGCCGATTCAAACAAATTGCCAAAGAAACCTTTTTCCGTAACTGGCAAGACATGCGTTTGTGGCATAACGATCCAGACTGCGTCACCTTGAACAACATTGAAAATCAACACACTAGCGAGGCTGCCTATAATTGGCACCGCGTGAGCTTATTAGCCAGTAGTGGTTTGGTGTTTTCTGGTGATCGCTTAATTGAGCTTGATGCTACCCAAGCTGAAGTACTTAATGCGCTACAGAAAAACCGAGCCGATGCCGCTCGTTTTGCTGATTTTAGTTTACAGCATGCCAAGCAATATCAGGATGATCACTTAGTCCGCCAATACTGGTTTAATTGGGACGAGCACAATAGTCTGGAGATAAGGCTAAACCTAGACGCGCAGTGGCAAGTATTATGGGCCGATAGTCAGTTTACTAGTGAATCTACAAAGAATGGCTTAACTATCTGTTTAGCGCCAAATAGCGCAGTGGTATTTGAAAAGAAAGCTTAGTGATAGCAGTGGGTTTAGTATTTAAATTCTAAGCCCACTGAAAAGTTACTGTCGCCATAACCTGGGATGTCATGGCTGGAAATAATGGTACGCATCGACATGCTCTCATTGAGCGGCGCTACAAATCCTAAGCCCACCGCAATATCGGATTTATCAACCAAGTAAGACATTTGGCGCTGGCCAAGGCTATGGTAAATAGAGTCTTTATGTAGCTGGTTATACACCGAGTATTTTGGATCGTAGATGTGGCTAAACAACTCTACTCTAAAGCTGTTAAAGGGAGTTTGTACTACCGGTACGGCGACCATGTCGTAAAGTGCTGAATCGGAAAAGTAGCTGTTAGTTAAGGTAGGTGAGAAGTCAGTTTCTTGATAGGTTTTTTCGAAAATTTCGCCCAGCACGGCGAATTGTTCGGCACTGAGCCTTAACAGTGAAGAGGGACGGAGGTTTTGCAACTCGTAGGTGGCGTTACATTTGGGCGCAAAACACAATGTCATCGCCACAGCAAAGCTTGCTGCAGTCGCAATCGACAATTTGATGTGTTGGCACATTTCCATTTGTATTACTTTACCTTCCCTAAACACCGTTGATTATAACTTAGGCAGCCAAATAAAATAGTCTTTTGTTCACGTTTTAAAGGTTTTCTATGTAGTTATAGAGACTTTTTAGTATATTTGTTTTATTAGTATCATTTTGATACTCACTCATCAGCATTTCTAACTCTGGAATTACCTGAGAAACTTGCTCGGTAATTGAGGCTTGGCGATGTGCTTGCCATTGCTGCAATTCACTTTCATTTAAACATTCTGGATAGTTTCTCGCCTTGTAACGCAAAATTAATTGGTTAAGCCTTGGGTCAGCAAACTGAAACTGTTGTTTGCTAATCAAGTTAGGATCGCTAGAGCGCAAAACTTGCATCAGGTTTTTATCCGCATTTCCAATAAAACCATTGTACAAAGCCGTATCGGGGTTGCCGTCGTGGTCAAACTCACGCTCAATGGCAAATACTTGCGATAACTTTTGTTCAACTTCAGCTTTGTTTTTTGCTAGTAAGTCTAAACTTTTACGGCATTGAACTCGGTCTAAGCAGAGTTCTTCGGCTCGTTCTGGCGTAAGGGTGCTGGCCGGCGCAAGCACCGGGCACTTATTGCTGTGAATAAGCTTCACAGGAATAGGAAATTCGTCGGCGGCTAATTCACTACGCGCAGTATAGAGGCGCTGATGGATTTGCTCAGCACTAAGTGACAATAAAACACTGGCGTCTTTATTAAGATCTACCACTATCATGGCGTTTTTGTTGATTGGATGCCAAGCAATAGGCAATACCCAAGAGGCACAGCCTTGCGCTGCGCCAAACATTCCCGAGATATGTACCAAAGGTTTGTTGTTGAGTAGGTCAAATTGTTGAGCAACCGATTTTTTGTTTCGAAGATTAAGTAAATAATTAAAAAGCTTAGGTTGCTTATCTTTAATTAACTTAGCCATAGCGATGGTGGCATATACATCTGATACCGCGTCATGCGCATTGGCGTGCCTTAAGCCGTTGGCTGCGGTAAGCAATTCAAGCCTAAAGCTGACTAAGCCATCGTCATTGGTGGGCCATTCAATACCCTCTGGCCTTAGCGCGTAACAAGCGCGAACCATGTCGATTAAATCCCAACGAGAGTTACCATTCTTCCATTCACGCTCATAAGGGTCGAGAAAGTTACGGTATAAGGTATAGCGAGTAACTTCATCATCAAAACGGATGCTGTTATAGCCAACACCACAGGTACCGGCTTGGCTAAATTCATTATTGATTCGTTCAATGAAGTCACTTTCAATAAGGCCCTTTTTCATGGCCAGTTGCGGGGTAATTCCTGTTACCAAACAAGCTTGCGGGTGAGGCACATAATCATTAGGCGGCTGACAAAACAGCTCAATGGGTTTTCCTATTGGGTTTAAGTCCCAATCGGTACGTATTGCAGCAAACTGACAAGGGCGGTCTCGCCCAGGGTGTACGCCAAATGTTTCGTAATCATGAAATAAAAAAGTGTTGTCGCTCATCGCAATAATTAGTCTTATTTTTCGCTTGTTCGTTATCCTGCCTAACAATACCACATAATGGCTGAATTTCTTGGTAGCTGAAGGCTTAAACGTTTAGTTTACAGCCAGTTGTTATTGCTAGCCGATGCTATTACCTTAGTTGTGTAGTGGCGAATAAACCAATAGTGCTTCTCTACAGATACTTATTTTTAGTGCTCGAAAACTTTTCTACTACACTGAGCGTAATGCTTGAGGTAACCACGACTATAAGGACATACAATGAAAACTTTTACTCTACTGGCTGGCTTAGCGCTTTCTTTTAATATTCATGCGGCAATGGTAAGCCAAACGGTGACCCATACCATCGGTGACAAAAGCTTTGAGTCAACCTTGGTATTCGATGATAGCAAGCAGGGCTTACCCGCAGTATTAATGGTGCCAAATTGGATGGGACCAACAGAAGGTTCATTGACCAAAGCGAAGAAAATTGCCGAAATGGGCTATGCGGTAATGATGGCAGATGTCTATGGAAGCGATGTTAGACCAACTAATGGTGACGAGGCAAAGGTAGCTGCAACAGCGTTACGTAGCGATCGTCAACTATTGCGTGAAAGAACCAAAGCCGCTTTAGAGGCAATGAAAAGTAGCCTACCTAAATCAGCAGATGCTTCGAAAGTGGCAGCTATTGGGTTCTGTTTTGGCGGTGGTGCAGTACTAGAGTTAGCGCGAGCCGGTGAGGAGCTTGGCGGTGTGGTGTCATTTCATGGCAACTTAGATACGCCTAATACAGAAGATGCTAAAAATATCCAAGCGCCCATCTTAGTATTACACGGAGCCATTGACCCTTTTGTACCAGCAGAGCAAGTGAGTAACTTTGAGAAAGAAATGAACGCTGCGAGTGTAGATTGGCAGTTGATTGCTTACGGCGGAGCGGTGCATTCCTTTACCAACCCAGCGGCTAAAAGAGCCGGAAAAGCAGAGTACCATCCTAAAGTAGCAGCCCGTTCTTTTGCCGCCATGAATAGCTTTTTTAGTGAGTCTTTTTAACTAAGAAGGTCTTTAGCGCAACTTAGGCATAACGATAAACTTATCGCGAAAAGCGTCTCCTCTTAGTGGAGGCGTTTTTGTTTTATGAGGCGCAGTTATAGGTTTGAAACTAATAGAATTTTGGCTTTTAGGGCGAAGAACTGTATTTAGTGAGCATTGGGCATTATAGTTAAATCATTCAATTATAAAGCCTCGTGCTAAATGGGTTTCTCAAGGATGGTTTATGTCGGTTGAGCAGTTGTTATGGGTACTTTTGGCCTTGTTGGGCTTAATCATGCTGTTATTAAACCGACTCCGTAAAACCAACCTCGAAAACATGAGCTTACTGCTCAGTTCTAAAAAAAGTATTTTGGTGATTGTAGCAATTTGTAGCGCTGCAGTTGCTGCTATCGCAGCGATAACCGGGGTAGGCTTAAAACAACTTAAACATCACCAATTTAATCAGCTGGAAGAAGTCATTGGTTCAGTACTTGATACCGCTGATGCTGGACTCGATGAATGGAAACAGGGCTGGCAATCAAAAGTTGATGCCATCGCTTTAGATCCCGCCTTCCAACATTATTCCTATGTACTTATCGAGTCGGAACACAGTAAAGTAGGGCTGCTGGCTAACCCCGCTTTAGCGAGTTTGCGTCAATCTGTAGACAATTACAGAACAGTGTTTGATGACTTAGGCTTTTTCATCATTTCGCGCGACCGCATAAACATTGCATCTATGCGTGATGAAAACCTCGGTGAAATAAACGTTATTACTCGCCATTATCCTCATTTGCTTAATCGTGTATTCAAGGGCGAAACAGTGGTTATTCCGCCAATTCGTCCTGAAATTACCTTTGATGGTATGTTACAAAACAAAGTTAAAAATGCACATTCAACCATGTTTATTGCTGCTCCCATTAAAAATGGTGATGGATTAGTGGTGGCTATTCTTACCTTAAGAATGGATCCCGAACGAGAATTTGCCCAATTACTTAAAGGTGCTCAAATTGGTAAAACCGGCGAAACTTATCTTGTAAGTCGTTCCGGTTACATGATTTCTCCTAGTAAGTTTGAAGACGAATTAGTAGCGCTGGGATTATTGGAGCCCCAACAGTCATCAGTACTGAACATTCGATTACAAGTGCCAAGCTTTACTCGGGAACAACCAGAGTGGACGGATAGTGGCTATGCGATTATTGCTAAATCTAACGGCTCCAATTTTCAAGGCTATTTAGACTACCGAGGTGTACCTGTAGTAGGGGCGTGGCGCTGGGATAAAGAATTAGAAATTGGCTTAGTCTCTGAAATTGATCATGATGAAGTGATGCAAGGTTACTTGCAGTTTCGAGATGTAGTGCTGTTGGTGCTGGGCTCGGCCTTAGCATTCTGCATTATTTTATTTGTGTTGGTGTTTGCCTTAGTACGTAAAATTAACCTGCGATTAAGTGAATCTAAACAAGAGCTAGAGCGCGAAGTCGAACAGCGTACTAGTGAGCTTCAAGAGCGCGAAAAGACCCTTTGGGATCTGTATGAATTTGCCCCAATCGCCTATGCCTCTGTTGATAGAGAAGGGCGTTTTTTACAACATAATCTCAGCTTTTCCGAGTTAATTGAAGTAGAGCGCGAGTGCTTCGAAGAGCTGTTTTTCCATGATTTTGCGGAAAACCAAGAGCAACGTCAAAAGTCTAAAGAACTTCTAGCAGCAGCTTTTGTAGGCCAAAACTTTAACGATGAAGTACTCAGCATTTTTACTGCCAAAGGGCAGAAAAAAAACCTCAGCATCAACATTGTGCCCAGCATTGATGAAAATGGGCATATTCATCTGGTTAAAGTGTCTCTCATTGATATGACAGAGCGTTATCAGGCGCGCCTTGCTTTAGCTGATAACGAAGAGCGGATCCGTACCATCGTAGATACCATTGCCGATGGCATTATTTTAATTGAACAATCGGGTATTGTGCGTAGCTTTAGCCCCGCAGCTGAGCAAATTTTTGGTTACAGCGAAGCGGAAGTGATTGGTAAAAATGTAAAAATGCTAATGCCAAGAGACATTGGTGATCAACACGATCGCATACTCGCTGGCTATAAACCGAAAAAAGAATCTACGGTTATTGGTAACGAGCGAGAGGTATTTGGTCTTCGGAAAAATGGTGAACAATTCCCAATGGAATTGGCGGTGAAAGAGGTGTTCTTAAAAGGAAATCGCCATTTTACTGGGATAGTACGAGACATTACGGCTCGTAGAAAAGCCCAGCAAAAACTTGCTGATAGTGAACGCCAATTTAGAACCCTCACCAATAATCTGCAGTGCGTTGTTTACCGAATTCGCCTCAAAGATGGTGAGTTTCCTGAGTGGCTATATCTTAGTGAACAAATTGTGGAGCAAACCGGTTACCCGGTGAGTGATTTCCTTGGCGTAAATCCTGTTCGTCGTTACAAAGAACTGGTTCACCCAGATGATGCAGAGGAGAGTTTAGCGCGCTCTAGAGGGCTTAATCAAAAGGGCGGAGCCATTTCACAAGAATTTCGTATTATCGATGCTTCTGGCAAAACCAAACATATGTTGCAAAAAGCCTTTGTATCAATGGATGAAGAAGGGCGTCCTGCTTTCTCCGATGGTGCAATTTTTGATATTAGCGAAATCAAGCAGGTCGAAGCGCAACTGCGGGAAAGTGAAGAGCGTTTAGATTCTGCGGCTTCTGGTGCAGGTTTAGGCATGTGGGATTATTACCCGCAAGAAGATCGCATTGAAGTGAACGCCATTTATGAGAGCATGCTGGGTTATGCCAAAGGAGAGTTACGTGATGGCGATGGTCTTTGGGCTCGCTTAAAAGGTGATACCGCCACCTGGATGAAGCTAATCCACCCAACCGACGTTATTACAAACAATGAAAAGCTTGAGCAGCACTTAGCTGGAGACAACGACGTACTACGTAATGAAATTCGCTTAAGGTGCAAAAACGGCCAGTATCGCTGGATCCTCACCATTGGTCGAGTATCCGAACTAGACCAACACGGTAAGCCTCTGCGGATTAACGGTATTCATGTTGATATTGAAGAAACCAAAAAGCTAGAAGCAGCCCTTAACGAAGCTAGGTCCTTGGCCGATAGTGCAAACCAAGCTAAGAGTGATTTCTTAGCCAATATGTCGCATGAGATCCGCACTCCAATGAATGCCATTATTGGCATGTCTTACTTGGCTCTAGAAACTGAATTAGACAATAAACAACGTAATTACATTGATAAGGTCCATCGCTCCGCCGAGGCTTTATTAGGCATCATCAACGATATTCTCGACTTCTCTAAGATTGAAGCAGGTAAGCTGGATATTGAGACCATCGATTTCCGCTTAGAAGATATTCTCGACAATCTAGCCAATTTAGTGGGGTTGCGTGCTGAACAAAAAAGCTTAGAGCTATTATTTGATATTGACCCAAGCATACCAACAGCCTTAATTGGTGACCCTTTACGCCTAACCCAGATATTGGTGAATCTGTGTAATAACGCCGTGAAGTTTACCGAACAAGGCGTAGTTGTAGTGAAGATAGAAGCCAAGCAGCAAGACGACGAGCAAGTGCAGCTGTATTTCTCAGTAAGAGATACCGGTATTGGTATGACTCCAGAGCAACAAGCCAAGCTATTTAAGCCGTTCTCGCAAGCCGATAGTTCCACTACACGCAAGCATGGTGGTACCGGTTTAGGTTTAGCCATCTGTTTAAAACTCACCGAGTTAATGGGCGGAAAAATAGCTTTAAACAGTGAGTTAGGAGAGGGCAGTTGCTTTTATTTTGAATTGCCAATGCGTATTCAGAAAAATGCTCAAACGCTGCGTGATACTAATTCTGCTCAACTTAGCAGCCTTAAGGCGCTGGTGGTGGACGATAACGCCAACGCCAGAGAAATTAATCAGCAAGTGATAGCGGGCTTTGGACTGCAGGTTGAGGTGGCATCTAGCGGCAGAGAAGCGATAGCTATGATTCAAGAATATGCCCAAAACGCCGCTTTTGATATGGTGTTTATGGATTGGAAAATGCCAGAGATGGATGGCATACAAACTGTTCAGCAGATTCAGGACCAAGGCTTCGAGCTTGATGTCATCATGGTCACTGCTTTTGGTCGCGACGAGCTCACCAAAGAAGCTGAGTCTATTAATATTGATGCGGTATTAACTAAGCCTGTCACACCGTCTCATTTGTTCGATACCATTGTGCAAGTTCGCAAGATAGAAGTATTTGAACAGACTCGCCGTGAGGCTCAGCAACAGGGCTCTAACTCAGATATTGCGCAGTTGCAGGGCGCTAACATATTGGTTGCAGAGGATAACGATGTAAACCAAGAGTTGATTACCGAGCTATTAAAATCCAACGGAATCAATTGCACAGTGTGTGATGATGGCGCCCAGGCTGTTGAATACCTAAAACAAAATAACGTAGATGGGGTGCTTATGGACTGTCAAATGCCAGTTATGGATGGTTATACGGCAACCAAAGTGATCCGCCATCAACTTGGTCTTAAAGAAATGCCCGTTATAGCCCTTACCGCAAATGCTTTGGCTGGAGATAGAGAAAAAGCCATTGAAGCAGGAATGAATGACCACATTCCTAAGCCCATTAATGTGAACAGCTTGTTTAGCACAATGGCTAAATGGATTACGCCAGCTTCACCAACTGCGATAAATCAAAATGGCGAGCTTGGCCACTCGCTTAATCAGCGAGAATTAGCTTTACCGGAGCTTGATGGTTTAGATACAGAAATAGGCTTAGCCAATGCAGCCGACAACAAAGCTTTATATCTCAAATTAATTGGCAAATTTTCCAGTGAAGAAAACACTCCAATGGATGATTTAAACACGGCTTATAGTGAAAAACGTGTTGATGACTTGCAGCGCATTGCTCATACCATAAAAGGTGTTACCGCTACGCTGGGCGCGCAAGATGTGTCAGATTTGGCTGCAGTTGTAGAGCAACAAGCCGAGGATAAAGCCCTTCAGCCAAGCAGTATTGAAGCCCTAGGCGAGCAACTAATACCGCTTCAACAAGGCTTGCAAGAGTTCGTCTCCCAAAGTAAATCTTTGGAGGCAGAAGAAGAGGGAGGTTCACAAAGCGTAAGTGAAGAAGAGTTGTTGAGCTACCTAGAGCAGCTAGCGCAGTTGCTTGATGACTTTGATGGTGAGAGTAATGATTTTCTCGATAGTCATGAATGCATATTACAAACGTTCCCGGCGCAGGCGAAAAAGTTACAAACGCTAATTGAGGAATATGATTATGAATCTGCAGGAGAAATTGTCCAAGAAATGCAGCAACAAGTGACTAAAAATGCGTAGTATTTATAGGAGGCCGCAAGACTTGTCAGCCAAGTTCGGGTAGACTTTGCGCCAATTATTTATACCTACCTAGGGGATAGTTGTGACTCAAACGCTTACTATAACAAGACCGGACGATTGGCATCTTCATTTGCGCGATGGCGCCATGCTAGAGGTAGCGGCCAATGCTACCGCTAAGCACTTTTCTCGTGCCATCATCATGCCTAACCTAACCCCGCCAGTCACTCAAGTTGCTGATGCTCAAGCTTATTATCAGCGTATTAAGCAAGCTTTACCAAAGCAAAGCCAGTTTGAACCACTAATGACACTCTATTTAACTGACTCCACTACGCCAGAGATAATCGCAGAAGCAGCGGCAAGCGGAATTGTTAAAGCATGTAAATTGTATCCGGCTAATGCGACCACTAATTCTGCCCATGGCGTTACTGATGTTGGCGCACTTCGCCCAGTGTTTGAAGCTATGGCCGAACACGGCTTGTTGTTATTGGTTCACGGCGAGGTTACTCACTCTGATATCGATATTTTCGATAGAGAAGCAGCCTTTATTGATGCACACATGCGTGGTTTAGTGGAATCACTACCTAATCTTAAAATTGTGTTTGAGCATATCACTACCGCTGAAGCCGCAGAATTTGTATTAAATGCGCCAGATAATGTAGCTGCCACCATTACCCCTCAGCATTTAATGTATAACCGAAATCACCTGTTGGCCGGTGGCTTACGCCCACATAATTACTGTCTGCCAGTACTTAAACGTCAAACACACCAACAAGCCTTACAGCAAGCCGTAGCCAGTGGTACCAAAAAGATATTCTTGGGAACTGATTCTGCGCCTCATGTTCAAGGTGCTAAAGAAAGTGCTTGTGGTTGTGCCGGTTGTTACAGTGCACCTGCTGCCATTGAGTTGTATGCCGAAATTTTTGAGCAACTAGGAATATTGGACAAACTTGAAGCCTTTGCCAGTTTTAATGGTCCTGACTTTTATGGTCTGCCAAGAAACACTGACACCATTACACTGAACAAAGAAGCCTGGCAGGTGCCTGGCTCGGTTAAAGTTGAAGACGAAAACTTAGTACCATTTTTTGCCAACGAAACCTTAAACTGGCAAGTTAAATAGGCAAAAAAAGAGCCCTTTGCTCAAGAGCAAAGGGCTTGCATAATCGTGTAATGTTTACACAGCAATAGGTAACTAAACGCGTGACTGAGTTAGCGACTCAGTCGAGACAAATAATAACCACACTGGTCTAATCAGGCTATTACCCAAATGGGTGAAATTTCAAAACTAATAAATTCTTCATAATTTTTAATACCTTGCATATTGCTTACTGTTTAACAATGCAAAAAAAAGCCCTTTTACATAAGTAAAAGGGCCTGCGTAAAATTTGTGTAAAGGTTGTACACAGCAATAGGTAACTAAACGCGTGACTGAGTTAGCAACTCAATCGTGTTAAATACTATCTTCGCTGCTGCATCTGCACCATTCCCCAAATGGGTGAAATAGTCACTTTCTATATTCAAGCCACTGAAATTAAAGACAAAAAAAGACCCTTTGTATTGGATAACAAAGGGCCTGCATAAATTTGTGTAAAGATGTACACAGCAATAGGTAACTAAACGCGATGACTGAGTTAGCAGCTCAGTCGGTATAAATACTACTCCTTGGCTTTTATTCTCACCATTACCCAAATGGGTGAAATTACACTTTAGCTAGCCCAATAAAGCGCCAATGGGGTTTGCTGGAGTAATTGGCCGAGTCCAACTAAGCTAACAGTAAGGCAAATAGCAGGAGTTATGGTTATGCCTGAGAAGCTAAAAGTTCGCGATTACATGCTAATGCGTCCGGTATGCTTTACCGCAAAACAACCTATTGCAGAGGTCGTGCATAGCTTGCTTGAGCATAAGCAGCTAGGCGCACCCGTAATTGATGAGCAGAAACACGTTATTGGTTGGATCTCTGAGCAAGATTGTTTAAAGAGTCTGCTTGAAGCCACTTATCACTGTGAAACCGTCTCCTTAGTAGAAGATTTGATGCGTAGTGACGTATTAAGTGTTGGCCCTGAAACCAGCATATTAGAGCTCGCTCAAAGCATGCTAATGCAGAAGCCCAAAATGTATCCGGTCATCGAACAGGGTAAGTTACTGGGCTTAATTACTCGTGAAGAGGTGCTGGCCGGCATCGATAAACATCTACATAGTTGTTATAAGCAGGTGAGTTAGGCTTGTTTTCTCAAGGATAGTTGATAGGATTTGCGCCTCGTACGCAATCCTACGAGGCTTTTTTCTTGCAGTCGGCTCTTTCTACCTATAAACAACAAATATCATTGGCCTTAGCCAAAGACCGTTTTCGCCTCCAGCGTCAGCTTGGCAAATTAAATGCGGATGATATAAAGAACAACAGTTCGTCATTACTTAAGTTTACTCAAGCGCTTGAGCGTTCAACTGAGCTTAGCGCGCGTCGGCGTGCTGCCATCCCAAGTATTGAGTACCCTCAACAGCTACCGGTTGCTGAGCAAAAGCAAACCATATATGACGCAGTACGCGACAACCAAGTGGTTATTATTGCGGGTGAAACAGGCTCAGGTAAAACCACCCAAATCCCTAAAATTTGTTTAGAACTGGGTTTAGGAAGCCGCGGCTTTATAGGCCATACCCAGCCCCGCCGATTGGCTGCGCGTAGTGTTGCCGCTCGAATTGCAGAAGAGCTAAATACCCTAGTGGGAGAGTTAGTGGGTTATAAAATCCGCTTTAACGACCAAATCAAAAATGACAGTCTGATTAAGTTGATGACCGACGGTATGTTGCTAGCAGAGATGCAGCAAGACCGATTTTTATCGCAATATGAAGTATTGATTATTGATGAGGCGCACGAGCGCAGTTTAAATATCGACTTCATTTTAGGTGTGCTTAGGCAGTTATTACCAAAGCGACCAGATTTAAAAGTTATTATTACTTCTGCCACTATTGATCCCCAGCGTTTTGCTAAACATTTTAACGATGCTCCGGTGATTGAAGTTTCAGGGCGTACTTACCCAGTAGAAACCCGTTATCGCCCCTTAAATGAAGGCGAACAAACTAAGGATATATTGGAAGGTTTAGCTGACGCAGTGGATGAACTGTATCGAGAAAAGCCCGGCGATATCCTTATCTTCATGAACGGTGAGCGCGAAATTCGCGACGCGACCGACTACTTGCAAAAGCGCCAATTGCGCGACACCGAAGTATTGCCACTGTACTCGCGCTTATCTAATGCAGAGCAGAATAAGATATTTTCCTCTCATCGCGGCCGCCGAATCGTTCTCGCTACTAACGTTGCAGAAACCAGTTTAACCGTGCCGGGCATTCGTTACGTGATTGACCCAGGTACAGCGCGGATTAGTCGTTATAGCTATCGTTCGAAAGTGCAGCGTTTACCTATTGAAGCAATTTCGCAAGCTAGCGCGAACCAGCGTAAGGGACGTTGTGGGCGAGTGGCCGAAGGTATTTGTATTCGCTTGTACAGCGAAGAAGATTTTGAAGGGCGGGCCGAGTTTACTGATCCTGAAATTCTTCGAACCAACTTAGCGTCGGTTATTTTGCAAATGCTTGGCTTAAGACTGGGTAAACTGGAAGACTTCCCGTTTATTGATATGCCCGACCAGCGAAATATTAAAGACGGTTTAAACCTATTAGAAGAAATTGGTGCGTTAAAGCAGCAACATGGCAAACCTAGCCTGAGTGCCTTAGGGCGAGAAGTCATTAAGTTTCCTATCGATCCACGTTTAGCTCGAATGATGGTTGCCGCCAAGCAATTTGATTGTGTACAAGAAATGATGGTGATTTGTGCGGCTTTGTCGATTCAAGATCCGCGTGAGCGACCAAATGATCGCAAACAGGCGGCAGATCAAAAACATGCTCGCTTTGTTGATAAAGATTCCGACTTCTCGAGTTATTTATTGCTATGGCGCTATCTGCAAGAGCAGCAAAAAGCCTTATCGGGCAACCAGTTCAGAAAACAATGTAAGCAAGAGTTTCTGGCTTATATGCGAATTCGTGAATGGCAAGATCTGGTCTTTCAGTTGTCTACCGTGGTTAAAGAGTTGGATTACAGCGTTAATCAAAATGAAGCAGACTATGACGCGATTCACCAAGCGATTACTGCTGGCTTGCTTAGCCATCTAGGTTTTAAAGATAAAGACCGAGAGTTTTTAGGCGCACGCAATGCTCGCTTCGTAGTATTCCCAGGCTCTAGCCAAGCGAAAAAGCCACCAAAATGGGTGGTTGCTGCTGAGTTGGTAGAAACATCCCGCCTATTTGCTCGCGGCGTCGCCAAAATTCAACCTGCTTGGTTAGAAAATCAAGCCAGTCATTTAATAAAGCGTTCATACAGCGAACCTCATTGGTCAACCAAGCAACAAGCTGTAATGGCCTACGAGAGTGTCCGTTTGTACGGCGTTGCTCTGGTAAACAAACGCCTGGTTAACTACGGGAAAATAGATCCCGTAGTGGCGCGTGAGGTATTTATTCGTTCAGCCTTGGTTGAAGGGCAGTGGCAAGCAAAACATGCCTTCTTCAAACAAAATCAGCTATTACTCGACGATGCTGAAGCTTTAGAGCAAAAGCAAAGGCGCCGTGATGTTCGGGTCGATGACCAAGTGCTGTATGACTTTTACGCTGAGCGTTTACCTGCAGACATTGTATCAGCAAGTCACTTTAATCGCTGGTGGAAAGAGGCCAGTAAAAAGCAGGCCGACTTGCTGAGCTTTTCCAAGCAAATGCTTTATCAGCATGATGCTAGCCATATTACTGAAAAGCAATATCCCGATCAGTGGCAGTTTGAGCAAGTCTCAGTGGCCTTGAGTTACGTATTTGAACCTAGCCAAGCTGATGATGGTGTAAGCGCGCACATACCGCTAGCTTTGTTGAATCAATTGGATTTCTCGCGCTTTGAGTGGCAAATTCCAGCATTTCGTGAAGATTTAATTAATGCCTTAATTAAATCTCTACCTAAGCCGATTCGCCGTAACTTTGTGCCAGTACCAAACTACGTAAAAGCCTTTGTACAAGCCGTACCGCATGCTGAAGGGAGTTTGTTAGAGGTTCTCACCAAACAGCTACTAAGAATGACTGGGGTGAAGATCCCTGAAGATGCCTGGAATATAGATTCGGTGGCCGATCATCTTAAAGTTAACTTTAAAGTAATGAACGACCAAGGCAAAGTGGTCGCGCAAGGTCGTTCTTATCAAGCTTTGCAAGAGAAACTGCAAGACCAAGTAGAGCAAAGTATTGCTGAAATAGCGCCAAGCTCTTTTGCCGAGCAGGCTAAAGTTAGTGAGTGGAGTTTTGGCGAACTGCCCGAGCTGATTGAAGAGCAGCGCCAAGGTTATCAAATCACTGCTTATCCAGCCTTGGTCGACGAAGGTAAAACCGTCGCGCTGAAGTTATTCGATAAACAAGAAGAAGCAGGCTGGAGCCAAACCAGAGGCTTAAGCAAGTTACTACAGCTTAACATTCCTTCTCCTATGAGTTACTTGCAGCAGCATTTACCCAACAAAGCCAAATTGGGTTTGTACTTTAATCCTTTTGGTCGGGTGGATGTATTGCTAGACGATTGTTGCTTAGCGGTTATCGACAAGTACTCTCAATTGGAGAGTGTGAATAATCCAGCAGCATTTCAAGCCTTATGCGATAAAGTGCGGGCTGAACTTGCTACAGAAACCCTAGATGCTGTGGTTTTAGTCGAACAAATTCTTAGTTTGCATTATTCAATTAATAAGCAACTAAAGGGTAAAGTGGGTTTTGATAGAGTATTGGCGCACGCTGACATTAAGGCGCAGTTAAACGCTTTAGTGCATAAAGGCTTTGTGCGTGAAGTAGGGCTGCAACGTTTGAGTGACTTGCAACGTTACTTAAAAGCCATTGAGCGACGCCTTGAAAAGTTAGCCATTGATTCCCACAAAGACCGCTTGGCGATGCAACAAATTGAGACTGCGCAAGAGCGGTATAAAGAATTGGCCTTGCCTGTGTATGATCAACAGGGCCAAGAGTTAAGATGGATGATAGAAGAATTGCGGGTATCGCTATTTGCTCAACAATTGGGTACCAAGTATCCGGTGTCATTAAAACGGGTACTTAATCATATTAGTGAATTGCAAAAAAGGAAGTAACAGAAGTGGAACAGCAAGACACAGTATTACCCAAAGTTGAAATTTATTACTGCAGTTTATGTGGTTGGTTATTAAGAGCCTCTTGGCTTAGCCAAGAATTACTCACCACTTTTTCGCAAGAGTTATCTGAAGTGGCACTTAAACCTGCTTCAAGCGGGCGTTTTCAAATCTACCTCGATGGCCAACTCATTTGGTGCCGAAAGGCCGATAATGGTTTTCCAGAAGCCAAGATCTTAAAACAGCGGGTGCGCAACATTATCGCGCCAGACATGGACTTGGGGCATAGCGACACTAAGTAGCGTGTAGTTTAGGCATTAAAAAAGGGCGCATGTAGCGCCCTTTTTCTATATTGCTGTCACTTATGCAAAGTTTGCAGAAGCGAATTCCCAGTTTACTAATGCCCAGAAAGCATTTAGGTAATCAGGGCGAACATTGCGGTAATCAATGTAGTAAGCGTGTTCCCATAGGTCACAGGTAAGAAGCGGAGTTACGCTTTCATCTGTAAGTGGGGTAGCTGCATTGCTAGTGTTTACAATAGCTAGGCTGCCATCGGCGTTTTTAACTAACCAAGTCCAGCTTGAACCAAAGTTGTTAATCGCGCTGTCAGTGAACTTTGCTTTAAACTCTTCAAAAGAACCGAAGCTTGCATCAATAGCAGCTGCTAGAGCGCCGCTTGGTTGGCCGCCAGCGTTTGGTGCTAAACAGTTCCAGTAGAAGGTGTGGTTCCAAACTTGTGCAGCGTTGTTGAATACGCCACCAGTAGAAGATTTAACAATCTCTTCTAAGCTTTTTTCTGCTAGGTCTGTGCCTTCAATTAAACCGTTTAGTTTTACTACGTAAGTATTGTGGTGCTTGCCGTAGTGGAAAGACAAAGTTTCAGCTGAGATGTGTGGCTCAAGTGCGTCTTGTGCGTATGGTAATTCAGGTAATGTAAATGCCATGTGTTTCTCTCCTTGTAATAATTGGCTTTATTAGCGCAATCTTTTATATAGTAAAAACTTTACAAAAGAGTTTAGCACTAGTGCTTTATGAGGCAAAGCAAAAATACTAAAAAAAATTGATCTAGAGCAAAGTGGTGAAATTGGCAACTATTGTTGCTAGGATACGCCCAACACCTAGAATAGACTTAGTGCAAAAATTAGAGAAGTTTAAAATGGAAACGATTGAAAAAATCAAACAGCAAATCGCTGAAAACCCAATTCTACTTTATATGAAAGGCTCGCCTAAATTCCCAAGCTGTGGTTTCTCTGCTCAAACAGTAGAAGCGGTAATGCAGTGCGGTGAGCGCTTTGCTTATGTAGATATTCTGCAAAATCCAGACATTCGCGCTGAGCTACCAAACTACGCTGATTGGCCAACCTTCCCACAACTATGGGTTGAAGGTGAATTAGTAGGCGGCTGTGACATTGTAATGGAAATGTTCCGCAGTGGTGAGCTACAACCTTTAATCAAAGAAACTGCAGCTAAGCACCCAGAGCCTGAAGCAGAGTAAATTTTTCTTCTATACTAAAGAAAATAAGCCGCTCACTAGAGCGGTTTTTTATTGGCCCATATCAAGATGGTCAATGTTTTTCTATAAAAAGCTAAAATCAATGAGACTTTTTGTGATCAAAAGCGTATAGTGCGCATCCTTTAAATAATTGTGGGCCAAATATGACCGAATCCAGCAGTTCAAGTTTTGAGCAATTCGCTCTACCTGAAACGATTTTAAACGCTATTTCCGAGATCGGATTTGAGACGCCGTCTCCAATTCAGGAAAAGACCATTCCGTTACTGCTGGAAGGACATGATGTACTTGGCTTGGCACAAACTGGTACCGGTAAAACGGCCGCGTTTTCTCTTCCTTTAATAGCCAAACTTGATCCAAAGCTTAATGCGCCGCAAATGTTGGTTCTTGCACCAACTCGCGAACTGGCTAATCAAGTTGCCGATGCAATTAAAGACTTTAGCCGCAATATTCCCGGCTTACGCGTATTGGCTATTTACGGTGGTGCCGATTACGGTCAGCAAATTAAAGAACTTCGTCGTGGTCCGCAAATTGTTGTAGGTACGCCTGGTCGTACTATTGATCACTTAGACCGTGGCAAGTTAAAACTAGACCAGCTTAAAGCGCTAGTATTAGACGAAGCAGATGAAATGCTACGTATGGGCTTTATTGATGATGTTGAGCGCATTATGCGTGATATGCCAAAAGAGCGCCAAACAGCTTTGTTCTCGGCAACCATGCCACCGGCAATTAAAAACATCACCAAAAACTACATGTCTGAGCCAAAAGAAGTAAAAATTGCGGCGAAGACTCAAACGGTTTCAAATATCGACCAGTTCTACTGGCATGTTGCAGGTTTAAACAAGATAGAAGCGTTGGCCCGCATTCTAGAAGTTAACTGCGATAGCGCTTCAATTATTTTCGCTCGTACTAAAACCTCTACTACCGATATTGCAGAGCGTTTAGAAGCGAAAGGCTTTAGTGTTGCAGCCTTAAACGGCGACATGAACCAAAGCATGCGTGAACGCACTATCACACGCTTAAAATCTGGCAAGTTAGATATCGTGGTTGCAACCGACGTAGCTGCGCGTGGCTTAGACGTAGAACGTATTGGTTTAGTCGTTAACTTCGACATCCCTTACGACGCCGAAGCTTACGTTCACCGTATTGGACGTACTGGCCGTGCAGGTCGTAGCGGTAAAGCGGTTATGTTTGTTGGTTACCGTGAGCAACGCTTGTTACGCAATATTGAGCGTGTAACTCGCCACAAAATTGAACAAATGCAGCTACCTACTCGTGAAGAAATCGAGAAGAAGCGTGTTTCTAGCTTCCAAGACAAGCTAGCCGCAGCTGTTGAAAACGCCAAGCTTGAAGATTACCAAAGCATCGCGTCTGAATTGGCCAGCAACCTAGGCATGAGCGAACTTGAACTCGCGACTGCTTTGTTGTTCCAAGCGCAAACCGCGCGCCCGTTCAAACTACCTGCTGATCCAGAGCCACGCTCTGCGCGCTTTAGCAAAGACAAAGAGCGCGGCCACCGAGGCCAACGCGGCGAGCGCAGTGAACGTGGTGAACGCAACCACCGTGGTCAACGTGGAGGTGAGCGCGATAGCCGTGGTGAAGGTGGCGCTAAACGCAAACGCCGCACTGCAGACGTAGAAATGAATACCTACCGCGTTGACGCTGGTAAAGAACACGGCGTGCAAACCAAACATATTGTTGGTGCTATTGCTAACGAAGCAAACATTAGCAGTGACTACATTGGTAGCGTTAAGTTGTTCGATAGCTACTCAACCGTAGAGTTACCGAGTGGTATGCCTGAGAAGACATTTAATCACTTAAAGCGCAGCTTTGTACGCCAACGTGCAATGCGCTTAGAGTTAATTGCCCAATAGGCAGTAAACTGATTAAAGAAAAGGTGAACTTAGGTTCACCTTTTTTTATATACTCGGCATATTGTTTATTAGAGTTTGGCAATTATGCGGGCTATTGTTAGATCTTCAATCTTCCTTTCCATCTTCCTTAAATCATTTGTTGCACATGCTATCGTCGAGCCCCCAGGTGCTTTGATTAGTTATGTTAGCCCAGACAGTTCGCAACACGGCGATATACTGCTAACACCCGCAAGTACCCTAAAAGTTGTCACTGCAACCGCTGCCTTAAAACAGTTAGGTAAAGACTATCGCTATACCACCTCGCTCAGTGTTAAACCCAGTGAACAAGGAATGCATATTCGCTTGCATATGCGTGGTGACCCAAGCTTTACTAGCCAAGACTTAGTTGCGCTATTGAACCAAGCTAAAACGCAATTGGGCAGCAAAGTAGCTTCTGTTCAAGTTGATGATGGCGAGTTTACTGGCCATAGCCGAAGCCAAGGACAGGTGTGGAATGACATCGGTATTTGTTTTGCCGCACCAGCCAGCTCCCTAAACATCGACAACAATTGTGTTAACGGAAATTTAAAGCCGGGCAAAGCAGGGCAGTTAAGTCGCTTACATGTGAGCGATTCAGGCTTAATCAATATCGATAATCAAATAGTTACCGTGAGTCCAAACCACCCTAGTTGCGAACAAAATTTGGTGGTGGGGGAGCATAACCAGTATTCACTAGAAGGATGTATAAAAGCTGACCGCTCTATGATGCCGCTACGTTTTTCGATTAATGATGAACATCGTTATTTTAGTACTAAACTAAAGCGCGGTTTGGCAAGAGCAGGCTTAAGCTATAAAGGCAGCATTGCTTACCAACAACAGCTCAGCTTATACCCAGAGCGTTTTAGCCACCAATCTGCTCCTTTGTTGGACTTGTTAGAGTATATGCTGGTTGAGTCTGACAATTTAACTGCCGACAGCATTTTTAAAACCTTGGCCAGAGAGCAGCAACGTGCAGGGACTTTTCAGCAAGCCAGCGAAATAGTAGTAGAGCAACTAAACGATATGGGCTTAGATCTCAATCGCGCTCAAATCCGCGATGGCTCGGGTTTATCTAGAGAAAACCTGATTAGCGCAAACCTGTTGTATCAGATTATGCAGCTATGGCAATCAGATCCACAGTTAAAAGCGCTGGTTGAGCGGCTGCCACTTGCTGGAGAAACTGGCACCTTAAAGTATCGTCGTAGTGTTACTAGAGCGCCTTTAAAAAAGCAGATTAGAGCAAAAAGTGGTTATGTAAACGGGGTTATAAACTTAGTCGGCTTTATCAAAAAAGGTGGGCAGTTAAGGCCATTTGTTCTTATGGCTAATGGTGTTTCTTTGAACGAAGCCGAAGCAACAGCAGTAAGGAAAAGACAAACCTTGCATCCCGTACTACGCTATGAAAAAGAATGGTTAGAGCAACAATGGCAAATGCTTAATTGATATTTCATGCAATAGTTAAGAATGGCTATTCAGTGTTTAACACCTACTGTTGAGCTATTTGTAGATTGCTTGTGCCGATTGACCGCATAATTTCAGCATAAAGATTCATTTTGGCTGTAAATCTCCTTTTGTTTATGCTTATATTGGCGGCCTAAAATCATGGACGCACTTAGCAAACACAATATAAAAGAGAAAATCATGAGTAATAACACTTCAGTGAGCAATCGCTGGTCAAGTAACTTTGCTTACATTTTGGCTGCCACCGGCGCCGCAGTAGGCTTGGGTAACATCTGGAAATTCCCGTATATTATGGGCGAGAACGGCGGCGGTGCCTTTGTTCTTGTTTATCTTCTTTGTATTCTATTCATTGGTATTCCAGTGATGATGGCTGAAGTTTACTTAGGTAAACAAGGTCGCTCGACTCCTGCCAACGCAGTTGCAAAAGTTGCTTTAGAAAATGGCCGTTCGAAGAACTGGGCATTTATTGGTGGCATGGGCGTATTAGCTGGCTTTTTGGTTTTAAGCTTTTACATTGTTAT
The DNA here is from genome assembly GCF_900537085.1 of Agarivorans sp. Alg241-V36. Classification (NCBI taxonomy): domain Bacteria; kingdom Pseudomonadati; phylum Pseudomonadota; class Gammaproteobacteria; order Alteromonadales; family Alteromonadaceae; genus Agarivorans; species Agarivorans sp. Alg241-V36. The sequence continues at coordinate 368,343 of NZ_UNRE01000005.1, forward strand.
TGCCGGTTGGGCAGTTGCGTATATATTCAAATCAGCTGGTGGTGATATTACTGCCGCAGCGGGTGACGCAAAGCAAATCGGCGCTTTATTTGGCGACTTGACTTCAGATCCTAAGCAGCTGGTACTATGGGCGACTTTAGTTATTGTAGGCACTGTGGTTGTTTTGGCCAAGGGTGTCACCAAAGGCCTGGAGCGCATTGTTACTTTACTAATGCCTGCCTTATTTGTATTGCTGACTATCATCATGATTTACGCAGCAGTAACCGGTGATTTTGCTGCTGCAGTAAGCTTTATGTTCAGCCCTGATTTCTCGAAGTTAACCATTAACGGCGTGCTTATGGCGCTGGGTCATGCTTTCTTCACCTTGAGTTTATCATCAGGCATTATGATGGTTTACGGCGCTTACCTTCCAGAAGGCGCTTCTATCGCTAAAACCTCTATTTACATCGCAATTGCAGATACTGTTGTAGCCTTAATGGCCGGTTTAGCAATTTACCCAATTGTATTTGCTAACGGTATTGAGCCAAGCGCTGGTCCAGGTTTGCTGTTTGTATCGCTGCCAATTGCCTTTGGTACTATGCCACTAGGTGGCGTGATATCTACAGTATTCTTTGTGATGGTAACCGTTGCCGCCTTTACTTCAGCTTTAGCTTTGCTTGAGTCAACTTCAGCTTACTTGGTTGAGCGTAAAGGTTTCCGCCGTAACGTTGCTGCAATTGTTTCTGGTAGTGCGGTTTGGTTATTAAGCCTAGGTACTATTGGCTCATTTGCTGGTTGGGAATTCCTCCAGTTTGAAGAAAGCCCAATGGGTAAAAACTTCTTTGAAGTTCTAGATTACATTACTGCTAACATTCTATTGCCCTTGGGCGGATTGTTTATTGCTGTATTTGTAGGTTGGATTGTTCAATCAGATAAAGTTAAGCAGGGCATGGGCTTAGAAAGCCAAGCATTTGAGATGTTCTCGAAGAGTGTTCGCTTTATTTCTCCAATTGCCATTGCGGTAGTTTTCTTAAACGCTATTGGTTTAATATCGCTTTAAAACCAATGCGTATAAAAAGCCGGCTGATGCCGGCTTTTTTGTTTTTAAAGCAGCCACAAAGCGTTAGCTGCTGATACTAATATCTTTTACAATACAGAACTGCTTATACGTTTTGTTCGTTTCTCAAATAAGGAAGTGTCATGGCCGACTCATCAGCTCAACCCATCGCCAAGTATCGTTCAGATTATCAAGCGCCAGATTACACCATTGAAAATGTTTCCCTAGAGTTTGATTTAGATGCCACGGCTACCAAGGTGGTGGCGGTATCTACGGTTGTTAGACAGGCTAATGAGAGTGCCGACTTAATACTTGATGGCGAAAAACTAGAGTTGCTGAGCATTTCGGTAAACCAACAGGCTCACCAAGCTTATCAACTTAGCGATGGCCAGTTGGTCATTAGTGATTTACCAGAACGCTTTGAGTTAAAGATTGAGACCCAACTTAACCCTAAAGAAAATAAAGCCTTCGAAGGCCTGTATCAGTCAGGGGAGGCGTTTTGTACTCAGTGCGAAGCTGAAGGCTTTCGCCGCATTACCTACTTCTTAGACAGACCCGATGTGCTGGCCACATACACCACCAAGATTATTGCCGATAAAGCCCAATATCCGTTTTTACTGTCGAATGGTAACAAAGTAGATCAAGGTGACCTAGCAAACGGAAAACACTGGGTAAGCTGGCAGGACCCTTTCCCAAAACCGAGTTATTTATTTGCTTTAGTGGCCGGAGATTTTGACTTATTAGAAGACAACTTTGTTACTAAAACCGGTAGAACCATTGCCCTAGAATTGTTTGTAGATAAAGGCAATTTGGATCGCACAGAACATGCCATGGCTTCATTAAAAGAAGCCATGCGCTGGGATGAACAACGCTTTGGTTTAGAGTACGACCTCGATATTTATATGATTGTTGCCGTTGATTTCTTCAACATGGGAGCGATGGAAAACAAAGGCTTAAATGTATTTAACTCTAAATATGTATTAGCTAATAAACAAAGTGCTACCGACAATGATTTCCTAGGCATTGAAGCGGTAATTGGTCATGAATATTTCCATAACTGGACCGGCAATCGCATCACCTGTCGTGATTGGTTCCAGTTGTCGCTCAAAGAGGGCTTAACGGTTTTCCGTGATCAAGAATTTAGCTCTGATCTCGGCTCTCGGGCTGTTAACCGAATTAAAAACGTTCGCTTGTTACGCAGTCATCAGTTTGCAGAAGATGCAGGCCCAATGGCGCATCCTATTCGCCCAGATAAAGTTATTGAGATGAATAACTTTTATACCTTAACGGTGTATGAGAAAGGCGCGGAAGTGATTCGGATGTTGCATACCTTGCTAGGCGAGCAGAGCTTTCAAGCGGGCATGAAAACCTACGTGGAGCGCCACGATGGGCAAGCAGCCACTTGCGATGATTTTGTGAATGCGATGCAAGATGCCAGCGGTAAAGACTTAAGCTTATTTAAACGTTGGTATAGCCAGTCAGGTACTCCGGTACTTAAGGTGCAAACTCACTACGACCAAAATAAACAACAATTTTCGTTAACTATGGTGCAGCATACACCGGCTACTGCTGAGCAAGAAGATAAGCAAGCGTTGCATATTCCTGTTTCTGTTGAATTGTTAGCTAGTGATGGCAGCAGTTTAGCCTTACAGATTAAGGGAGAGTCTGTCTCGTCGGTACTGGAGCTAACTGAATCCGAGCAAACTTGGCTGTTTGAAGGTATTGGTGAACAACCTACTTTGGTGATGCTACAAGAGTTCTCTGCGCCAGTGAAATTAGAGATGGACTATAGCTCAGAGCAGTTGCTACTAATTATCAATAATGCCAGCAACACCTTTGCGCGTTGGGATGGTATGCAAAAGCTTGTGAGCATTTGGATGAAACAAGCTGTCGCGCAAGTTCAAGCGGGTAACAATCTGCAATTGGAAGAGGCGATAGTTAATACCTTTAAGCTGCTATTAGAAGATAGCGCCATTGATAAGGGCCTATTGGCTGAGTTACTTACCATTAGTAGTGAGAATGAAATTGCCGATGGTTTTGCCCATGTAGATATTGATGCGATTGCTCAAGCTCGAGACTTCTTCATTCGAAGCCTAGCACTCGCATTGCCTGAGCAATTTGCTGCCTTAGAGCAGGCTTGCGCAAAAGCTGATAAACAAAGCTTGGCACACGATGACATTAATCTACGTTCGCTACGTGCAGCGTGTTTGCAGTATGTGGCTCATAGCCAGCCAGAGTTGGTTGCAGCAGCCTATTTTGATAGCCCAACCATGACTAATAAACTGGCTGCAATGTCGGCGGCTAACAATGCCGATATCGAACAGCGAGCGGCAATGTTTAGAGACTACGAGCAAAATTGGCAACACGATGGTTTAGTGATGGATAAGTGGTTTGCCTTAGAGGCTAGTTATGCCAAAGAGGGCAGTTTAGCAAGAGTACAAGCCTTAGCTGAGCACCCAAGTTTTAGTATGGAAAACCCTAACCGAGTTCGCTCTTTGGTTGGCAGTTTTGCCAATAACAATGCCCGTCATTTCCATGCAAAAGATGGTTCGGGTTACCGTTACTTAGGCGAGATTTTGCGGGTATTGAATACCCAAAATCCACAGGTAGCATCACGTTTGATTACCCCATTGATTCAAACCGTGAAACTTGATGCCGAGCGTAAAGCGCTTATTATTGAGCAATTACAAGCTTTAGCTGAGCTTGAGGACTTAAGTAAAGATCTATTTGAGAAGGTAACTAACGGCTTGCAACAACTTCAGGCCTAGGCACAGTTAAGCAATGAAGCAGTACTTTTTTAACATCCATATTTCTTATCAAGAGTTTGAGCGGGTTTATCGAGGTACGGCCCGCTCAATTATTGCTACCGACAGTAATGGCATGCGCATTCAGATCCCTGCTTTGCGCTTTTTGCCTTTTTTAGACCGCAGTGGAATAAATGGTCGTTTTGTCCTGTCTACTGATAGCAATAATAAATTCCTATCACTTCAAAAAGTCTAGTTATCTATGTTGTAAATATGTAAAAACATGGTTTAATTGTTTGCAAGGTGAAAGTGGTTGTTTTGTCGATTATTTTGTAAAGCCAACTACACTGAAATAAACAATAAGCCATTGTTTTAAACAATAATAATATTACTCTACTAGGATAAGGAATGCGTTATGACAAGAGCGCAGCAACATGCCTCCGTACTGCTTAAAAAAGTCTATCAAATTGTAAATCAAAAGCTGGATAAAACGGCTGCTCCTTTGGCCGAAGAATTTCTCTCTCGACTGTTTTCTGGCATGGGCAGTGACGATTTAGCAAACCGTAGTGACAGCGATTTATATGGAGTAGGAGTGGGGCTTTGGAATGCCCTAAACCATACTGCCACCTGCGAACGCCACATAAAAGTTTATAATCCTGAGCTTAGCCGACATGGTTGGCAATCTAGCCACACTATTATTGAAATAGTGGTTCCAGATTCTCCTTTCTTGGTTGATTCTACCCGCATGGCCCTGGGGCGTAGCGGCATTAATACCCACTTGCTAATGCATCAGCCAATGCGCCTAGAGCGAGATAGCAACAATAAGATTACTGCGGTTCAAGACGTAGAACATGCTCAGCTAGGCAACCAAACTGTATTCATGATTGAGATTGATCGCCAAAGTGATGAAAAGGCTTTGCGTCGTCTTAATAAAGAACTAAACACCGTTCTAGATGAAGTTAACGTTGTAGTGAATGACTGGCAACCAATGCTAGAGAAGCTTAAATCGGTAGCTGAAGAACTGGCGATTAGCGAAGGTGTAAAAGATGACCAGTGTGTAGCGCAAAGTACTGCATTTTTGTCTTGGATGTCTGACAACAATTTTACCCTGATGGGTTACCGACATTATTCGCTTAAACAGCTAAAAGGCGACTTACAGCTAATACCGGATGAAACTGGCAGCTTGGGTCTGTATCGCGAATATGTCACCAGTCAGGTAGTATCTTTATCTAGTTATACCTCAGCCGGTAGAGACTTAGCCACTAACAATGTTCCACTGGTACTTAATAAGAGTAATCACAAATCGCGAGTGCATCGTCCAGCTTATATTGACCATGTTGGCGTTAAGATTTTTGATAACAAAGGCAAGGTAATTGGTGAGCATCGCTTTATAGGTTTGTATGCCTCATCTATCTATAACCGCAGCGCCTTAGAGATCCCATTAATCAACCAAAAATTGGCGAAGATAATGGTTAACTCAGACTTACCCGCAGGCTCTCACGCTTATAAGTCTTTGTTAAACATAATGGAAACCTATCCGCGCGATGAGCTTATTCAAGCTACCGAAGACGAGTTATTACATATCGGTTTGGGTGTAGAGCAAATTCAAGAACGCGATTTAGTGAAGCTATTTGTGCGTAAAGACATTTATGGGCGTTTTTATTCCTGCTTGGTCTATACCACTAAAGAGCGTTACAACACTGCGCTAAGGATCCATAGTCAGCAAATACTTAAAGACCACTTCAAATCGAAAGAAGAGGTTGAGTTTTCCACCTATTTCACTGAAGGACAAATGGCGCGCACTCATTACTTAGTGCGGGTAGAGAACAACGATCAGGAGTTTGATTTGAGCGACTTACAAACCAATCTTATTGAAGCCGCAAGAACTTGGGAAGATCGCTTAGTTGATTCATTGATTTCGAATTTTGGTGAAGAACGCGCTATTCAACTTAGCAATAAGTATCAAACGGCTTTTCCTCGCTCCTATAAAGAGAATGTACTACCAGGCTCCGCAGTGGCCGACATTATACAGTTTGAAGATTTAGGCGATGAAAATCAGCTTGGTATGTTGTTCTATCGACCACAAGAAGAAAACATCAATAGCAACCATGTGCGGTTAAAGCTGTTTCACTTAAACGAGCCGTTGCATCTGTCTGACATACTACCGATGTTGGAAAACATGGGCTTAAGGGTAATTGGCGAAACGCCTTATCGCTTAACCACTAGTGACGGAAAAGTATATTGGTTGCTTGATTTTGCCATGACCTTTGTTGCATCCACTGACTTAGATATTGAAAAGAACCGGGATAACTTCCAGCAAGCTTTGGCGCAAATTTGGTCTGGCGATTTGGAAGACGACGGCTTTAACCGCTTGGTATTAGCGGCTCAAGCTTCGGGCAGAGATGTTGCACTGCTGCGTGCTTACGCAAAATATATGCGCCAAATTGGCAGTAACTTTAGTCAAAGCTACATTGAAGAAACCTTTGCCAGTTACCCCGACATATCGGTGCTGCTATTAGAGCTGTTCCGACGTCGCTTTAACCCAAGCCTTAAACGCTCGGATAAAACTGAAGAAAAAATTGAAGCTAAGTTAATTTCTTTGTTAGACGCAGTAGAAAACCTCGATGACGATAGAATTATTCGTCGCTACTTAGAAATGATTAAGGCCACCTTACGCACTAACTTTTATCAGCTAAACCAAGATAAGCAGGTAAAAGATTATATCTCCTTCAAAATGAATCCGAGCGCAATATCAGAGATGCCTCAACCGGTTCCTATGTTTGAGATTTTTGTCTATTCACCACGAGTAGAAGGGGTGCACCTGCGTGGTGGTAAAGTGGCGCGTGGTGGTTTGCGTTGGTCCGATCGCCGTGAAGACTTTAGAACCGAAGTGCTTGGCTTGGTAAAAGCCCAGCAAGTTAAAAATACTGTGATCGTGCCAGTAGGCGCAAAAGGTGGTTTTGTATGTAAACGCCTGCCAAGCCCAAGTGATAGAGATGCCTGGCTAACAGAAGGCAAAGAGTGCTATCGCACCTTTATTCGCGGCTTACTGGACATTACCGATAACAACGTTAAAGGTGAGGTTGTGCCGCCTACCCAGGTGGTGCGTCGCGATGAAGACGACCCTTATTTGGTCGTCGCTGCCGATAAAGGCACGGCAACTTTCTCCGATATCGCTAACAAGTTGAGCGAAGAGTATCAATTTTGGATGGGCGATGCCTTTGCCTCTGGAGGCAGCAATGGTTATGACCACAAAGGAATGGGCATTACCGCGCGTGGTGCATGGGAGTCGGTTAAGCGGCACTTCCGCGAAATCGGTATCGATTGCCAAACCACAGATTTCAGCTGTGTGGCTGTAGGTGACATGGCGGGTGATGTATTTGGTAACGGCATGTTGTTATCTGAGCATACTTGCTTGGTGGCTGCATTCAACCATATGCACATTATCATAGACCCAACGCCTGATTCTGCCTCTTCCTATAAAGAGCGCAAACGTTTGTTTGAACTACCACGTTCATCGTGGACTGATTACGACAAGAGTTTGATCAGTGAAGGAGGAGGGATCTTCCTGCGCAGTGCTAAGTCGATTGCCTTAACGCCACAGATTCAAAAACTGCTTAATACCAAAGAAAAGAGTGTTACTCCCAATGCACTTATTAAGCTTATTTTGTGCTCCTCTGTGGATTTATTCTGGAACGGCGGCATCGGCACGTATGTAAAAGCCACCTCGGAATCAGATTCAGAAGTGGGAGATAGAGCCAATGATGCTGTTCGTATTAATGGCAATCAGCTTGGCGCCAAAATTGTTGGTGAAGGCGGTAACTTAGGCATCACACAATTGGGTCGGATTGAAATAGCAGCCAACGGCGGTCGAATCAATACTGATTTCACCGATAATGTGGGTGGAGTAGATTGCTCAGATAACGAAGTTAACATCAAAATCTTGCTAAATGGCCTAGTAAGCAATGGGGATTTAACCGAGAAGCAACGCAACAAGTTGCTGGTGGATATGACCGAAAATGTCAGCGAAATTGTATTAAACAACGCGTATCGTCAAGGTCAATCTATTAGCATCTCTGAGCAATTAGGAGCTGCTACGGTTAAAGAAGTGATTCGCTTTATGCATGCCTTAGAGCGAGATAAGTTGCTAGACAGAGACCTTGAGTTCTTGCCGAGTGACGAAGAGCTAACTGAACGTCAATCTAATGGCCAAGGTTTAACTCGACCAGAGCTCGCGGTGCTGGTTGCTTACGGGAAAATGGTACTCAAAGAGTGGTTTAACGTTGAAGAAGTAACTGAAGACCCTTATTTGAGTCAAACTTTAATCACCTCATTTCCACTTTTGTTACAAGAACGCTATGTGGCCGAGATGAACCAGCATCCACTTAAACAAGAAATTGTTGCTACCCGTTTAGCAAACAAGGTGGTGGACGATGTGGGCTTTAATTTTGTCACTCGATTAGTTGAAGAAACTGGCGCAAGTCCTGCTGAGATTTGTAACTGTTACGTCACTGCCTGTGAAGTATTTGGTGTCTGGGACTTGTTTGACAAAATTGAGGGCTTGGATAATAAAATTAGCGCCCAGCTACAATTGAAGATGATGGACAATTTACGTCGTATTATTCGTCGTGCTACACGCCGCTTCTTAACCTTGCGTGATCGTTCACTAGGCATCGCTCAGCAAATCGAGCGTTATCAGCCAAGTTATTTACAGCTACAAAAAAATCTCATGGATGTGTTGGCTGCCGAAGAAGTTAAGCTGGTTAACGATGAGTCAAAGCTCTTACAAGAACAGCAAGTACCGGCCGACATTGCCTGTGCAATGGCTAAAATGAACTCGCTTTACTCGGTGTTAGACCTAAGCGAGGTAGCAGAGCAAGCCGAACAAGACATTGTGTCGGTGGCGAAGTTGTACTTTAACCTAGGCACTAACATTGGTTTGCACTGGTTCTTAGATCAAATCAATCAGCAAAGTGTTGATAACCATTGGCAGGCTTTAGCTCGTTCGTCCTTTAGAGAAGATCTAGATTGGCAACAACGTCAGCTTACGGTGAGTGCATTGAAGTGGGCCAGTAAAATGGAAAGTAAGGATCCATTAGATGATTGGTTGGCCGCACATGAGCCTTTGTTAGACCGTTGGAACCACATGTTGGCTGACTTTAAGACCGGCAATACCCATGAGTTTGCAAAATTTTCGGTTTTATTGAGGGAATTGAACCTATTAAATTTAAATTGCTCCGTAAATTAGTATAAAATACTGCCCCCGAAGCCCTGCATCTTCGGGGGTCTTATACTAGGAGTTCAAATGTATTACCCACTCGCTCGAAAACTTATCTTTCAACTTGATCCAGAACGCGCCCACGATCTTACTATTGAGATGTTCAAACGTACTGGTGGCACCTTATTAGATCGTGTTTACCGCCAAAACATAGCGCCTAATCCGGTTGAATTAATGGGCTTAACTTTTCCTAATCCTGTAGGTTTGGCGGCCGGTTTAGATAAAAACGGTGAGTGTATTAAAGCCTTTGACGCGATGGGCTTTGGTTTTGTAGAGGTTGGCACTGTAACACCTCGCCCGCAATCGGGTAATGACAAGCCGAGAATTTTCCGAGTATTGGATGCCGAAGGTATTATTAACCGCATGGGTTTTAATAACTTAGGGATCGATAACTTAATTAATAATGTTGAACAAAGCCAATATAAAGGGATCCTTGGGATCAACATAGGTAAAAACTTTGATACTCCGGTAGAAAAGGGTAAAGATGATTATTTAATAGGCATGAATAAAGCTTTTCCACATGCCTCTTATATTGCGGTTAATATTTCTAGCCCAAATACTCCAGGTTTAAGGTCTCTTCAATACGGAGAAGCATTAGAAGATCTATTAAAGGATCTAACTGAGCGTAAAGATCAGCTTTCTCAGCAATATAATAAACATGTTCCTTTATTGATCAAAATAGCACCAGATTTATCTGAGTCTGAAATAGAACAAATTAGTGATTCTTTATTAAAGTATAAACTTGATGGTGTAATTGCTACTAACACAACGCTAGAGCGTTCAATGGTAGAAGGGATGAACCATGCCAGTGAAGCAGGTGGTTTAAGTGGCCGCCCATTGCAGTTAAAGTCCACAGAAGTTATTCGAAAATTAGATCATTATTTAAAATCTGAGATCCCAATTATTGGGGTCGGTGGAATTGATTCAGCAATGGCTGCAAAAGAAAAGATGGATGCCGGAGCTAAATTGGTTCAAGTATATAGTGGTTTTATTTATAAAGGCCCAGAATTAATTAAGCAAATAGCCAAGGCTATATAATATTTAATTAAATATATTTGTCTTTGTTGAGTTCTCGTAGTACATTTGTTTAATAAGTGAGCTCAACATGGACAGTTTTTCTTTTAAGCAATGTTAATTCAACCTAATAAACAATGGCACTGGGTATTTGATACTGACAAGGGAGTAATGACTCTTGAGCTAGGCGAAAATATGTTGTTTGTGTCTAAGTTGTGTAAAAAGCGTTGCGTTCAACATGCTCAAGAAGATAGCCCGTTCACTACCGAACATACCCAACTGTATTATCAATTCCTCGAGCAGCTAGAGCCCTTTAATTGGTCCGATCCGATTAAAGTACAGATTTGTTTAAATGCTGTAGCCTCTGCCCAGTTTTTAAAGCCCTTAATGCCGCAAAGTTGGTTTTTTAATACCAGCGCTTGTATTCAGCAAGAGCCTTTACAAGTAGGCGAGTTAGCTGTACTACAAACCGAAAGTGGTCAAGCACGCTGCGTCATTGTTGAGGTGAGCGAACAAAGCTATACCTTAATGGCGATTGAAGGTGGCCTGAAGCTAGATGAGCGCAAGTCACTGAGTCAATTCGAAGCCATTAAAGTGATGCAAGATAGGGTTATTCCGCTTTCTATGTTGCTACACAACCCTAATGGCTTGGCTCAAACGGGTTAGCCTGCCTTAATCAATTCTTTTAGTTGTTCTCTCATTTTCTGGCTAATAAGCGGCTGTGCTTGTTGGTTTGGATGTATTCCATCATTTTGCATTAATGACGAATTGGTCGCGATGTCTTCTATGAAGAAGGGTAAGTAACTAACTTGCTGCTGCTCAGCAATTTTGGGGTATAAACCTTCAAAAGCTTGGCGGTAACGCTTGCCGTAATTGGGTGGGATGCGAATTTGCATTAAGGCTATCTTAATGTCGTTTTGCTTAGCCAAGGCAATAATCGCGTTTAGATTATTTTCGATGTTGGTAGTTGGGTGGCCTTGTAAGCCATCGTTCCCGCCTAACTCAATCAATAACCAATCAATCTTATGCTCTTGAATCAACGAAGGTAATCGCCTTAAACCTCCGGCTGTTGTTTCACCACTTATACTGGCATTAATGAGATCGATAGCTTGCTCGGTTTCGTTGTAGTATTGCTGGGTTAAGGAAACCCAAGCTTGTTCTATTGGCATGCCATAGCCGGCGCTTAAGCTATCCCCGAGAATAAGAATAGATTTGGTGTTTGCAAAAGCCTTTGAACTCAATGTAAAAAAGAGTAAAACAGATAGTGTTAATAGCGTTAAAACTTTATTTTTGTGTCTAACCATCATTTTTGAGCACCTACTTTATGCCAACAGCCAATTCAGATTCAGCGACTAACATAATCATAAACGCCCGCGGACTCAATCATCATGTTGTCACTCCCGGTGGAAATTTAGATTTGCTGAATGATATTCACCTAAGTGTGCAAGAGGGTGAATCATTGGCGATAGTGGGAGCTTCAGGTTCAGGTAAAACCACTTTATTAAGTATTTTAGCGGGCTTAGATAGCGCCAGCGAGGGCAGCGTGGAGCTTTGCTCGAAGAAACTTGAAGAACTAGACGAAGAGCAGCGTGCGAGTTTACGACGAGACAATGTAGGCTTTATTTTTCAACAGTTTTTGCTGGTACCTGCCTTAAGTGCTTTGGAAAATGTCATGTTACCCGCTGAACTCAAAGGCTTACCCAACGCCAAAGAGTTGGCTGAAGAGTGGCTAGCTAAAGTTGGTTTAGCTGAGCGACACAACCACTATCCAAACCAACTCTCAGGCGGCGAGCAGCAGCGTGTTGCTATTGCCCGAGCATTTATCTGCCAACCTAAAGTATTGTTTGCTGATGAACCATCGGCAAACCTCGATAACAACAACGGCCAAATTATCGAAGATTTATTGTTTGAGCTTAACCAGCAATCGGGCACAACCTTGGTATTGGTGACTCATGAACAAAAACTGGCCGCGCGCTGTTTAAGGCAAATTACATTGCAAGCTGGTCGAATCATTCAGTCTTAAGGAGCCAAGGATGAAGAGTTTAATTTGGCGTTTATTCAAGGCTGAGCTAAAGCGTGGTGAGTTAACCATTATTTCCGCCGCTATTGTGTTGGCGGTAAGTTCGGTGTGGCTATTTACTAGCATTACCGATCGTATGGAGCAGGCCATTTTTAATAAAAGTGGCGATTTTATTGCCGCTGACCGGGTAGTACGAAGTGCCCATCCGGTTGATTTACCCTTAGCGGCTCAAGCTGAATCCTTAGAGTTAGCTTATGCCGAGCAGCTATTGTTCCCTTCCATGGTGTATGGCAACGACAATCTGGTACTCGCGAGTGTTAAGTCGGTTTCTCAAGACTATCCGCTTAAAGGGCGTTTACGAATAAGCCCCGATAAAACAGGGATAACCGCTGAATCCGCCAAAGGCATTCCGCAAGGAGAGGCGTGGATAGCAGAGCGTTTGTTCTATCAATTAAATATTGATATTGGCGATTTGATTGAAATCGGCGAAGCCGAGTTCAAGGTTACCGGACGCATTGTTACCGAGCCTGATGCCCCATTTAGTGTGTTTATGACAGCACCTCGGGTGATTATTCATATTGATGATGTGGCAAAAACAGAAGTGGTGCAGCCGGGCAGTCGTTTAGGTTATCGCTACATGTTTGCCGGAGAGAATAAGCAGTTAGATGCACTAGAAAGCTGGGTAAAGCCAAAACTTGCCGATAACCAGCGCTTGGTCACCGTGCGTAGTGGTAACTCTCCCTTAGCGGGTGCTCTAGAGCGGGCGCAGCAATTTTTGTTGCTAGCAGGATTGATTGGCATTTTATTGGCCAGCGCAGCGATTGCCGTTGCTAGTAGACTTTATTGCCAGCGTCACTACGACACAGTGGCAATGTTTAAGGTGCTTGGTGCTAGTAAACCGCAGATTCGTACTATCTATTTAGGGCATTTGTTTACAGTTGTACTGGTGTCAATTGTTATAGGTATTTTGCTTGCCATGTTTGTGCAATGGCCGGTTAGTCACTACGTGGAACAATTACTTAATATTGAGCTGCCAAGTGCTGGGGCAACACCTTATTTAATGGCAGCAGGCAGTGGCCTGATTTGCGGAATAGCTTTTACGCTACCAACCTTAGCTCAACTGTTTAACATTGCGCCGATGCGTGTAATTCGACGCAATAGCGATGATGCGGTGGTTAAGCCGGTGTGGGTAGCATTATGGATGTTAGTTAGTGTATTTGCCTTGTTGCTTCTATATAGCGGCTCGCTAACGCTAAGCGTTATTTTACTAGGAGTGGGTTTAGCGGCTGTAGCAGTTTTGCTAGTGGTGAGCCAATTGCTGCTGTGGGGCAGTAAAAAACAAGCGGAGAAGCTCAAGAGCCTTAGTTTAAAAATCGCGATTTCTTCTCTGTATAAACGTGCGAAACAAAATCGGGTTCAGCTGATTGGTTTTACCGTAGCAATTAAGTTGGCCTTAGTTGTCTGGGTTATTCAGCAAGATTTAATTAGCGAGTGGCAACAGCAACTGCCAGAAGGCGCGCCTAACCACTTTATGTACAATATCTCAGAGCAGCAAAAACCAGAACTGACAGAGCGGTTTAGTGGTGAACAGCTTGAGCTAACCACCATGTTTCCTATGTTACGTGGTCGTTTGGTGGCGATTAACCAAGAAGCCGTTAGCCAAGAGCGAGAAGGGGAGTATTCAGAGAAAACATCTTCTCGGCGCAGAGGTGCGGGTCGCGAGCTAAATTTAAGCAGTGTATTAGAGCTTCCTTATCGAAATGAGTTGGTGGCCGGAGAGTGGCTTACTGCTAGTAGTAAGGTTGAGGCATCGGTAGACGAAGAATTTGCCGAGCGATTAGACATTAAGCTTAACGACACCCTTGAATTTATGATTGGCGCCAGTCGATTTGAAGTTAGGGTAACCAGCTTACGTAGTATCGATTGGAATACTATGCAGCCTAACTTTTACGTATTACTCAGCCCAGATATTTTGCAAGATTTTCCAACGGGCTATTTAACTTCCTTTAATTTGCCTGAGGATAAAGCCGCTTGGATGGCGCAAACAATGGCCAGCTTTCCTACTTTGGTGCTGATTAACGTAAAAGCTTTGATTGAGCAATTGTCGCAGGTTGTTGATCAAGTGGCTCTAGCGCTGAGGTTGGTGTTAATCGTGGTGTTATTGGCCAGTAGCCTAGTGTTGTATGCACAAGTTCAAAGTTCCTTAGAAGAGCGCAGGCGGCAAACGGTTATCCTTAGAACTTTAGGTGCTAGTGCAAAGTTGCTACGCAACGCGGTGATTTATGAGTTTGTGATACTAGGTTTTTTAGCTGGTTTCATTGCAGCTAGTGCTGCGCAAACGATTTTAGTTTTGCTGCAGGTATTCGTGTTCGATATTAGTGCGTCTATTAATATCGGTTTGTGGCTGCTTGGGCCATTGCTCGGCACTCTGCTGGTTGCGTTAATGGGCGCTGGGGCAACCCTGCGTTTGTTAAAACAAAACTCTGCACAATTGGTAAGAAATTTGAACTGATCGGCGCTTAGTAAATATCTACGATAAAGACGTTTCAATATCTCTATCATTGATTATATACTTATGAAAAAATGTAATAAGAACTCGCTAACAGGATTGTTAGCGCTATAGTTTTTTCGCGCCAGAGAAATCAACTACATGAAATTGCAGCAGTTACGTTATATCGTCGAAGTAGTAAACAACAACCTCAATGTGTCGGCTACTGCGGAGAGTTTATATACTTCGCAGCCCGGCATTAGTAAGCAAATACGTTTACTGGAGGATGAGTTAGGCGTTCAGATATTCAAGCGTAGCGGCAAACACCTTAGCCAAGTCACACCAGCGGGTAAAGAGATCATTCGCATAAGCAATGAAATCATGGCTAAGGTAGAAAGCATTAAAGCGGTGGCTAATCAGCACACTCACCCCGACCAAGGCTCACTTAATATTTCAACCACCCATACTCAAGCTCGCTATGCCTTGCCCGAGGTGATTCAAGGCTTTATTCATCGTTACCCTAATGTTTCACTAAACATGCATCAGGGTACACCTAATCAAATTAACGAAGCTGTGGCTAAAGGCAGTGCCGATTTCGCCATTGCGACCGAAGCGCTACACATCTTTTCAGATTTAGTAATGCTGCCTTGTTACCACTGGAATCGCAGTATCTTGGTTCCTAAAGAGCATGAACTAGCGAAAAAGCACTTAAACGGTGAAGTTGTTACCATTAACGATTTGGCAAAGCATTCTATTGTTACTTATATCTTTGGCTTTACGGGACGCTCGGATTTAGACGATGCCTTTGGACGCGCGGGTAAGGTGCCTAAAATTGTCTTTACCGCAACCGATGCCGACGTGATCAAAACCTATGTTCGAATGGGAATTGGTGTGGGTGTATTGGCGAGTATGGCTATCGACAAGCAACAAGACCAAGATTTAGTGGCTATTGATGCTAGCCATTTATTTAGAGCAAGCACCACCAAGATTTGCTTTAGAAAAGGCACGTTCTTACGTACTTACATGTATGACTTTATTGAGCGATTTGCGCCGCATTTAACGCGAGATATTGTTGATAGAGCGGTGCAAGCTAAATCTTTAGATGAAGTGGAAGAGCTCTTCAAAAATATTGATTTACCGGTTATGTAGTTCTACCTTTCAAAGCAGCCACTTGGCTGCTTTTTTAGTTGGCTATTTGCTTCTCCATTGTTAACAAACTTAACTATAATTGTTGTCTAGAAGCCATTGTGGCGCGGGTTTAGGTAGTAGTGCGCTTAGTTGGCAACACCAGATTATTTGTAATAAATAATACTCAACTTGATGATAATTCACTAATTAGAGGCTGATTCATAGACTTCTTTAGTGTTTATCTTTAAGCTTCTAATAAGTGGTTAATGTTTTGTTACAGGGCTGTACGAACATTAGAAGCAAAAAAACTACTCCGATATCGCAAGGAAAGGCGGCCTACGTAAAACCAACATGATTAAATATTTTTTGCGCTGTTTAGGCAAAACTCAACTCGCTTTGGCCTTGGTTTTGTTTTCTGTTTATACCATCTCAGTTGCTCAAGCTGAGAGCTTAAGTGCTTTGCACGTAAATGGCTTAGAAGATGGTATAAGACTGGGCGAGCATTTTCAGGTTTGGCATGATGTAGAGGGTAAGGCTGATTTAGCTGATGCTATCGCCGCTTACAGGCTAAATAAGTTCTCCCGCCTACCGAGTAAAGGTTCCACAGGGCTGCAACCTGGGGCTTTCTGGAGTGTATTTTATCTGCATAATGATAGCGATAAACCAATTACGCTGAACTTAGAATATGTTGACCACCAACTTATTTATTTAAATGCTTACCAACGAAATACCAATGATCCAAGCTTTTTAGAAATTGCTGATCTTGCCTTGAATCACCCCTTCTCAGAGCGCTTAGTGAGCCACCAACGATTTGTTGTACCGGTGGAATTAGCGGCGGGGGAAACGCATCAATTTTATTTTCGCTTTGGCTCCGACGAAAAAGGCTTCGTATTTCCAGATTTAAGAATTTGGCAGCCCGACAAAATGCACTATGTGCAGAGCATAGAACTAGGCAGCATCGCCTTTTTAGTGGGCGGCCTAGCCTTAATGTCGATCATCTCCCTAGTCACCGGAATTGCGACCAATGATAAAACCTATTATGCCTATTTCGTTTACGCGGCCACTAAGTTAGCCACTTGGCCAACCATTTTGGGTTTTACCCATATGTTCTTTATTCGCGAAGATTTTCATTGGAGCTATATGTCCCTAACTGGGGCAATGTCGATAATGACTGGGGTAATCTTTGCCCGTATTTTCTTACAAACCAAAGTGAATACGCCTCGCTTAGATTATGTTTTGCGCTTCATGATTCTGAATGCAGCCTTACTTGCTTTAGCAGCATTAACCAGAGAAACCGTATTCTCAGTGGTTCTGATCACTATTGCTCTGTTGCTTTACCCGGTGTTAGCGATAGCCAGTTTAATTCGCTGGTACCAAGGCTCTAGAGAATCAGCAGTTTACACCCTAGGCTGGACAGTGTTGATTATAGGGTTGTTTAGCCAAGCACTACGAGACTTAGGTTTAGTAGAGCACACCTTTGTAACTTATTACTGGCCGGTGGTTGCTTCATACAGTGAGATGATGGTGATCATGGTCGCGATGGGTATTCACTTATTTAGATTACGTCGCCTTAAAGAACAAGCTGAGTTGCGCTATCGCAGCCAACTTGAGCGCGCTAAACAAGAATTAGAAATATTAGTATCAGAACGTACTCATGCTCTCGAGCTGGCCAAATCAGAGGCAGAACGAGAAGCGCGCACAGACCCGCTTACCGGTATAAACAATCGACGTAGCTTTATGGCAAAAGCAGAAGCTATGTTTGATAGTTGCCGTAATCGCTCTCACCCAATGACCATGTTAATGTTTGATATTGACCACTTTAAGAAAATTAACGACAACCACGGTCATGCAGCAGGCGATAAGGCATTGAAAAAGTTTGCAAGCACCCTAGAAAATGAAATTCGTGATGGCGATGTATTAGGTCGTTTGGGTGGTGAAGAATTTGGCTTAGCCTTATATGCCGATTTAGAAACCGCTAAACATACTGCAGAGCGCTTACGTTCGGCAGTTGAACGCATTTTTGTGAACACTGGAGTGGTGCAAATACGTTTTACCACCAGTATTGGTATTGCCTTAATGCAATCAGAAGAGAATATTGAGCAGCTGATGAGTTTAGCCGACCATGCCTTATACGAAGCTAAAGACAGTGGGCGTAACAAAGCGGTTGTGGCTAAGGTCGCTTAATCTGGAAAGCCAGGGTATTGTTTTAGTTTATCGATATCCTGATACCATTCGGCTTTTTCTTTTGTGAAGATATGATCTTGTGGCTTTAAACTAGGGCTGCTGTTCAAGCCACCTGCAGGTACAATTACCCATTGCTTGCTGCTCGATAAATAGGGCACTGCGCTGCCACATTGCTGACAAAAAGCATTAGAAATGCTTCGTTCAGGTACATCGTATCGACTAACTAACTCTTCTCCAGCTAACCAATTAAAATAGTCAGGTTTGATGAACAAATTTGATACATGCGCGCTGCCCGAGATTTTCTTACATTGGTCGCAATGACAAAGGTGAAACTGTTGAAACTTGTCCTCGGTCTCAAATTGCACTTTGTTGCATAAACAACTGCCTTTAATGTTAGTCATTTCCCGCCTCTTTGTTGTTAACCAGCTAATCGCGTGTTTGGTTTTTATATCACAATGGTATAACCAGTTGAATGTCGATATGATGAGTTGTTATCAATGTGCTAATTTTTTTTGCTGTTCACATCTTGATACAGCATCTGTTTAGCAAAATGTAGCGCCAAAGCAGTAATTTATCTGTGTTTGTGATATTCCTATTAGCAGTGATAACTTACCAAACCTAAACTGTTGTTGTTAACAACTAACTAGCAATATTCAAAAGCTATAAGAGTCTCCTTAAGTGTACTCTTGCATTTGGTTATAAGGCAAAGGATTTGCCGTTTTTAAGTAGGGACACAAATTGAATAAATGTACTTACCGCATATTCGGCTATGTTTTGCCAGTATACATTATTGCTGGTTGTAGCCAGCAGCTTAACCAAACGGACTCCGCTTACCAGCAGGCAGTTAAACATGCAGCTTTTCCTCAAGCGCAAGATGTAAGCACCAGTTTGTTTGCAATTAACGCTAACAATGAACTATTGCAATGGAATGAACAAGGCGACAAGTTGCTGGTACTCACGTGGAAAAGCCAGAATGCAATCGACAAATTCATTTTGCCAAATAGCCATAGTTCTACCAACCCAAACTATCCGATATGGGTGAGCCTTGCTCCGCAACTTCAACAGTTTTGCAGTCAGTACTTGGCAGATAACAAATCTGCATTACAAAGTGATCTTGAGCTGCGTTTAAAACAATACCTAGGTTTAGACCCAAGCTGGAATTACGATGCTTTTGTTGAGCTGTATGTGGCGCCGGAAGATCTGTTTAGGCCCTGCGTTGACCCAGAAGTTGATGACAATAGCTGTAATTTAGATGCTAGCCAAATAGCCAGTGAAGTTAAGGGCATTAACAACTATCAAGGATTCTATCAGACTTTATACTTCAAGAGTTTTCGAGAGTCTGCCGGTGTTCCCTGGACTGGCTTAGGTTACACCTATGATTGGGGAAACCCACAGTCTAGACAAGGTGCTAGCGAGTACATCATTGCACCGGGGGCTGAGTATAAAGTGCATGCTGTTATCCCTACGGAGCAGTATTGCCGATGATAATGCCCGAAAAGCTGCAAGTCTTAAGTCAGTTTTTAAAAAGTAATCCTGCTTTTTCGGGCTGCCAAAAAGAAGATTTAGCCAGGTTATTGGCTAATATTTCTGTCGTAAAGCTAGCACCTGGCGAGGTTGTTTGTCGCTCGGGTGAAGACGCTAACAATCTTTACTACTTGCTGGAAGGTGAGTTGCAAACCACCAATAAAGATCAGATTAAAGGGCCTATCAGCGGTTTTTTTGGTGAAGAGTCGGCACTGGGTATGCGCAGTTATATCTACGATATTGAAGTGGTGGAGAGCGCCGAGCTGGTGGTACTGCCGCTAGAAGCGATTGTTACTCTTGAAGCTTACAGCAGTTTCAAACAGTCACTGCTCGACAGTTTTCATTCTCGCCTGGCTGGACAAACTCATATTGAAGTCGATTTAAGCCCTAAACGCGAGGTTGAAGTAGGCTATCGCCAGATCATTGGCTGGTTGTTTGCGATTATCACTCCTTTAATGATTTATTGGGGTTTAATACTTAGCCAGCAACCACTGCATCAAGATGCAATCTACTTTGCATCAATACTTGGTATTTGTTCGGTGATGTGGATCTTTCGCTTGCTCCCAGATTATGTGCCCGGGCTATTTGCGGTATTAAGCGCAGTATTGTTAGGGATCACCACCAGCGAGTCGGCTTTTTCTGGCTTCTCGAGCAACAGCTTTTTTATGGCTTTGAGCATACTTGGTTTGAGCGCAGTAATCCGTTCATCGGGTTTAAGCTATCGGATGTTGTTACATTTATTGTTAATTGGGCCTGCTTCCAAAATTTGGTACAACATCAGCTTCTTTAGTGTTGGCGCCCTGCTTACACCGGTTGTACCTACCGTTAATGGTAGGGTAACCATTGTAGCGCCGTTCTTAAAAGATTTGTTGAGTGGTGCCAGTAAAGAAGCGCGCGAGCAAGAAGGCCCAAGGTTAAAGGCGAGCCTACTATTTGGTGCAAGCTTATTGTCGCCAATATTTGTTAGTAGTAAGTCGGTTAACTTTATCGTTCTTGGTATGTTGCCACAGCAAGTTCAACAGTATTTTCAGTGGCTAGATTGGCTACTTGCCGCATTAGTGTGTGGCATGGTGTTATTGGCACTTTACGCAGTTTCTCTGTGTTGGGTTTATCGCAATAAACAAAGTTTAAAGCTGCCAAAAACCACAAGTTTACAGCAACTTAAAACCCTCGGGTCGCTAAACCCCGCCGAATGGTCGTCAATACTAGGCCTAATCGTGCTTATATCGGCCCTGCTATTTGCCAATATCCACCGTATCGAAGTTGCTTGGGTTGCCTTAGCTATTCTGTTTTATTTAATGATGTTTGGCTTTTTAAATCCCAATCAGTTTAGAACCAAAATTGATTGGAGCTTTTTAGTGTTCTTGGGCTCATTGATTGGTGTGGTCGATATTATCCATCAAGTAGAACTAGATACTTGGCTTACAGGAAAAATTTATTGGTTAGCTGCTTACATGCAACAAAGCTTGCCGCTTTTTGTGGTGTTGTTAGCGGTAATTGTGAGCCTTATTCGTTTAATATTGCCGATTAATGCAACGGTGATCATTCTAGCCACCTTGCTTATCCCTGCATCAATAGAAGTGGGGGTGAACCCTTGGGTGATTGGTTTCCTAATCCTGTTCCTTTCAGAAAGCTTTTTTTGGCCGTTTCAAGCCTCCTATTACATGCAGTTTTTGAGCTTAACCACCGGCATTGTGACTAACGATGAAGCTAAGTTGATGAGAATAAATGTACTGATATACCTGTTCAAACTTGTGGCGGTTTACCTCAGCATTCCTTATTGGCAAAGCATGGGGCTTATCTAATGAAAAAGTTATTGTTAAGCGTCATTATGTTGAGCTTTTTAGTTGCCACTATTGGCGTGATAGTGGTGGAAGGCGCCTCAAGGCCAAGAATTTTGATTCTGCATAGCTACGAAACCGACTATGCATGGACCCGAACAGTTAACGAGGGTATAGACAGAGCCAAGCGCGCCCACATGAATATTGATATTCGCTATCACTACATGAATACCAAAAATCAGTCTAGCGAAACTGCCAAAAAACGCGCAGCAACAGTTGCTAAACGGGTAGTTGATAGTTACCACCCCAATGTATTGCTGGTTATCGATGATGATGCACAGCGCTTAGTTGCCACCGACTATATTGGCAACCAAGCGATTCAGATTGTTTTTGCCGGGGTAAATGCTGAGCTTGAAGCCTATGGTTATCAGGATGCTGATAATGTAACAGGCATTCTTGAACGCAAATCGGTTTCAGCAATTAAAGAAGTATTGAGATTGTTAGTCGAAAGTCAGCCTCGACTTGGTAGCCTCAAAGGGAGTGTTGTTTACCTCTCGGATAGCTCAACCTCGGCCAAGCTAGATGCTGATTACCTCGCAAGGCAAGAATGGGCGCCACTTGAATACCAAGGACACGTTGGGGTTAAAAGCTTTGAGCAGTGGAAGCAAGAAGTTAATAGGCTTAACGGTCAATACCAATTTTTGCTAGTTGGCGGCTACCGAAAACTGTTTAGTGAAGATAGCGAAAGCTTTGTCTCTGCCGAAGAAGTAGCGCAATGGACCGAAGCAAATTCAACCTTGGCGATTGTTGGCATTAATGCCTTTAACTCTGAAGACGGGGTGATGTTATCGATTGGGGCATCGCCCTTTGAGCAGGGAGAGATAGCTTTCGAGCGAGCTATTCGCTTAGTCGAAGATCCCACGAGTTTGTCACAGATGCCGGTAACTATATCGAAACAATACGTGGTAGCTCTGCGTCATCAAGCTTTAGAAAATCGCGATATCCGCGTGCCAAAAGTATTAGAAGCTTTTGCCCGCGCCACCAATAACTATTTTGAATAAAACCGTTAAGGAAGACTGTTTTGGCCATTAAATGGAATTTACGTAGACGCATACTTGCACTTGCTTGTTTATGTGTTGTCGCAAGCGCCTTAGTAACCAGTTTTGAGCACTTGCAGCGGTGGGTAAACGACAGTGGAACAAATAGTTTAATACTGGCTGTGGTTGGGCCTATGTCGGGCAAAGAAGCTGATAAAGGCCTATCAATGGTTCACGGCGCACAGCTTTATGCCGATTTGCATAATAGCCAACGCCAAGATAACCAAGTGGCCATTGTTGTTCAGCAATATGATGATGCTAATGACAAAAACAAAGCGCTGTTAATTGCTAAGCAACTCGCTGCAACTAACAATGTAGTCGCCGTATTAGGGCATCGAGCTTCAGCTACCTCGATTAAGGCCGCCAGTATTTATCAGCGTGCAGGCTTGCCAATAGTTGGGGGCTCAGCCACCGCAACCGAGATCACTCAGAATAATGATTGGGCATTTAGGGTTATTCCAGATAACCAACTACAAGGTAAGTTTGTTGCTGACTACGTTGCGAGTTTAGCTAAAGACAAAGCTGTATTAATTTATAGCCAAGATAAATTTGGTGAGTCATTGGCTGATTCTTTTCTTAACCGGGCCGAAGTGTTAGCCATTCAATCTTTGAGTCTAGGTGTGGATTTAAAGAAAGACATCGCTAAACAAGCAGAAGTAATAAGCCAAAAAATTAGTGAATTTAGTCACACTGGAGCGGTGTTCTTAGCTGTGCACGATGTTGAAGGCGAAACACTGGTTAGCCACTTAAAACAGCAACATCCAAATTGGTTGTTTATCGGCAGTTCTTCTATTGGTAAACAAAGCTTCCCAGAGCGTTTTAAACATCGAAGCCAAGAGCGAGAAGTCTCTGGTTACTATACCAATGGGGTGTTCGCGGTTAGCCCTATCTTGTTTGATGTAGCCAGTGAATCAACTCAACTGTTTTACCAAAGCTTTCTAAAAGATTTTGCTTATGAACCTAGTGGTGTATCAGCGGCTTATTATGATGCGGCAACTATCGTATCAGCCGCAATAGATGCAGCAAGCGGTGAGGTAGGCGGGGCTGATGAGTTTAGCGAACTTAATGTGGCGAGCCAAAGGGCGGCAGTTAAAAATCACTTGGCCAGTTTCAATTCACCCAACAGTGCTGTTCAGGGTTTAACCCACTCAATGTATTTTGATTCGCAAGGCAATGTATTGCGCCCGATGCAAGTAGGCTTGTTTAGTGGAGGAGCCTTTGTTTCTGCGCCGATCCAACTGCAAGATGTGAGTGATGATAATTTAATGCGCCGTACCGATGTGGTGTATACCGGTATTGAAATGCAAAACATTAGTGAATTCTCCACCCTAGATTTGACCTTTAAAGCCAAGTTTAATCTTTGGTTTAGAAGCACGCCTGGGGTAAACGCAGAAGATATCGTGTTTTTAAACTCGGTGGGTGATTTAAGTTTACAAGAACCAATAGAGTCAAACTTTACTAGCCAAAGCACCTATCAGCTTTATCAAGTAGAGGGCACCTTTTTAGCAGATGCAAAACCCGGCAGAGCTGCCTTTGGTGAATACCAACTGGGAGTGAGCTTTAGGCATGCAACATTACCGAGAAGTGAGCTAATTTATGTATCCGACATTGTTGGGCTAGGCCAAACCAGCTTACATAAAAACCAAGCTAATCGTCATAAAGTGCAGTTTGATACCAGCCAGTGGCGCCAAAGCAGTACTTTGTCGTTTCAAGATACCCTACGCAAGCGTAGCTTAGGCGATCCCAAGTATTTGCATTCAGACAGACAAGCGGTGGAGTTCTCTCGGTTTAACTCACTAACGCCGGTACAAGAAAATGTACTAAGCCTAAGAGGGCGCATTCCAGCACAATGGCAGCAGATTATCTTTTATAGCAGCGTGCTCGCGTGGCTGTTCTACGCTTTGATATTGGACTTTAAACTACTAGGCCAGCTATCCAGAGCTTACGGACTAGGCAACAAAATCCTATATGCCTTGTTTATAGCTTCGGCTGAGCCTCTGTTTTTAGATTGGTTAGCACAAGCCTATCCAAATACTAATCAGTTGTTTGCCAGTAATTGTTTCGATGTATTGTGGTGGCTATTGTTTGCCTCAACCTTAGCCTTATTGATTGACGTAATTCTGTGGGATCCCATAGAAAAACGCAGCGGCCGACAAGTTCCGCGAATTATGCGTCACTTAACTCGTGGATTGGCTTACATTGGAGCAATATTTGCGATTCTGTCTTTTGTTTATCAACGCGAGCTAACCAGCCTATTGGCGACATCGGGATTAGTGGCAATGATCTTAGGTTTGGCTTTGCAGTCAAACCTTGTAAATATATTTTCAGGTATTGCGATTAGCTTAGAGAAGCCCTTTAAACTTGGCGATTGGATCAGCTTAGGTAGTTATGGTGGCCCAATTGTTGGGGAAGTCATCGATATGAACTGGCGTACCACCAAGGTTAAAACCGCCGATAATACTTTGTATTCCATACCCAACAATACACTTGCAAACGCCAACTTAAACAATGTGAGCAGCAGTGGACAAATTGTTACCGGGGGCTTTTCAGCCTCTGTGAATAAGCAGCTAGAGCCATTACAGGTGATCCCGCGCTTAGAAGCCGCACTTATGGCCATTGAAGCGGTTAATCGGGTTTATATCGATGTAGATAGCATCGGTTCTGATAACGTAGATTATAAAATTAAGCTGGTGCATGGGGTAGATGATACCGCCACCACTACCGATTTAGTTTGGCAGGCTATTTGGCGCTTGGATGCTGAAATTAAGCAGGAGCTTGACGAGCAAGAACCAGAGCTAGAAAGCCCTTTACTTAATGATGCTTAGTGCGGTTTGTTCAGCTGGCTTAGTTTGCTAAGCTGAGGCAAACTAAAACTAGGAGCTGCAGATGCAATTACACATTACCAATGGCGATAGCGTTGGTGACATGCTTAGTGAGTCACAGCAAGTTCAAGGGGAAATACTGTGCTGGCGAGATGTGTTGCATGATGGGCCAATTATAGCAGCCGAAGGGCAAGCTTACCTAAAGGCTAGGGCAAGTTATATTTATGAGACTATGTGCTTGCCCAGCCCTTTACCCGCGATAGAAATCAGTGAACAGCAGATCTTAGAGGGTTTTGCTCAACGCCAAGCTATCTTGGATAACTTGAATCAATACAATGAAATTGTATTGTGGTTTGAACACGATCTCTACGATCAGCTACAGTTGGCAGAATGTTTATATCATCTAGCTAAACACCAAGATCAAGTTAAGCAATTTTACCTTATTTGTATTGGCGAGCACGATGATGTTGATTATTTCCATGGCTTAGGAAACTTGTCGATTAGCCAGCTTGAGGTGCTATACCCACAGCGCCAAAGGCTTAGTATCGAACAGCTCGACTTAGGTAAAACCGTGTGGCAGGCCATCGCGGCTAACACTCCAGAACCTCTCAACCAGCTACTTTCCAAACCTTTAATTTCTCTACCATTTATGGCAAATGCTTTAACCCGTTTTGCCCAAGAGTATCCGTGGCTAGATAATGGATTAAGCCTCACTCAAACGCTTATTCTGAAATCCTTGGCGGAGCCAAAAACAGAGCTGCCCATTTTGTTAAGTAACCTTCGCCAACAAGCTCAATATCAGGGTGAGGACCTATCGTTGGCCGAGCAACGCTATCAGCAAATCATGGCCAAAGCTGAAATCAAATTAGGCCGACTATTCACTAATTTGCAAAGCATAGAAGAAGCACCATTTCTCGGTGACATCTGGTTAACTAAAGAGCTGCATTACCTTTCAACACATAGCCCTGCTTACCTAAACATTGATTACCAAGGTAGTGAGAGTTGGGACATGCAGGCTAGCTATCAAATTAGTGAAGCTGGCCTTAAAGCGTTGCAAGGAGTGTTAGTTCCCGAAGAAAAACAAAAACCAAGCCTCTGGCGAGGTGGGGTACATATCACGGCCGAAAACTACTGGTGTTGGGATAAGCAAAAACGCCAGTTAGTTAAGCAACATTGAATAATAAAAAACCACGCTTAGCGCGGGCTATTAAGTCAAACTGTGGCTACTCATCAATATGAGTGGCCACTTTTGCTTCTAAAGCCTTGTAATTAAAGGGAGGGCTTTTGTTTCAGTTTCATAAAAATCCTACGAGGAACACAATAAATTCAATTGCTTAGCTATTAATTCCCACCTTTTAATACCATAAATATGTATGCTGCGGCAACAGAACTGCTTGCTGCAACCAACCAAGAAACAAGCGTTGGCCAAACTCTTTGAAAGAAATTAGGCTTATTTTCTTGCATATAAATTAGTGTGTTAGGAATTATTTTTGCATGGACAAAAAGTAAAATATTTAGCAGGAGAAAAACGACCAATACGAAAATAGCTCTATTCTCAATCGTCACTATTTCTGGAATGACAACTAACATTGAGAAAAATATTATTCCATTTAAATTCAACCCATATTTTTTGTATGTTGTGACAAAGTGGTTTTGTTTAGGTTTTAAAGTTTGATAAATTGATTCCGCCTTACCTAATACCCAAGACTCGTTAATTCCAGAGACTCTAATTTCACTAATGCCGGACACGAACAATTCAACAACAGCAACTCGGTTTATTCCATGTGCTTCAGGCTCCTGAACTACGGCTTTGAAGTAATTTAATTCATTTAGCTCATCAGAGTCATTTAGAAAGTCATCAGCAAACTTAGTTAGCTCTGAACCTCTTTGAGAATAGGTTACGATAACTCTACCTTCAACAAAGTCTTTTTTCATAAAGCTAATCAAATTAATAATATCTTCTTTAAACAACCTAAGTGAACCTATAGAAATAGTCTTATTAAATATTTGTTCAGGAATATCGCTTTTGCTTTGTTTATCATCTAAATTATGAGGAAATATATTGAACGTTCCAGCAGTTCCTATCTCTGAAGACCAATCACCTGTTAATCTTCCGTCTTGCTTGATAAAAGCTAAGATAGTGACTTCTCCAAGCTCCATACCTTCAACCATCGCAGATGGTTCGCAACAAAGTGTAATTTCACCTTCCGAAATAGTTCCATTACACGAGTATTCCGATACGCCAAAAATATCATCCATAATCTTTAGAGTGCCAGATAATGTACTTTCATCTTGATTAAGCTCTAAAAAGACATTGCCAGTATTTGTGCCATAAATTTTTCCAGCCCATCGATTTGCCAGTTTCAACATTTCCTTTTGTCCTCGATTATTAGTACTTATTGTTAAATTCACTTTGTCAACATTTATTGTTGATCACAAGTGAATAGTGTTACTGATATGTGACCACGCATAATGCTTGAGACTGTCTCATCTGTTGAAGTGCTACAACACTGACTTTTAACGAGACTGAAAACTCCGATTTTTACTTTTTCTGTCACATTATCTGAGGTTCAGTCAGTCGAATAGGGTCTCAAAAGTGCCAACAACAGACATTGGCACAATAAAAGCTAATGTAGATTTATCAACGTTTAATTCTATTAGCAATGAACAAACCAGTAGAAATCATCATAACAATCACAGTTAATACTGGTGGCTTTGACTGAAATGGTAAAACTTCAGCAGGAACACTGGGTGATAAATGCACAAATATAGCAACAGACATAATAACTAATGTTAAAAAAGTCGCGCCATTAAAAGCTAGCTCTGCTATTTTAGTCGATATCAATTTACCTTTCGTCAATACCAGTAAATACATAATACCTGCGGTTATTTCTCCCATTTGTCCTGCAAATTTGGCAAGTGTTGGAAAAGGTAATCCACTCAACTCAATTTGAGCGGCAAACATGTCGGAAAATGGCAGGAAAAATTTTGCGCTACCACCTAACACCATAAAACCACCGAGTAATGCAATGATAAAGGCTTGAAGTTTGTTGCTCTCACTGTCCTTTGAGCGGATAAAATAGACAATCGTCACTAAAGCCATTGCGCTAATCATACTAACTTCCAAGAGAATTTGAGTGCTCATAATATTGACCTCTGCTAATTGAATTTTAAAAGCTTAGGCTTCTTCTGGTTGTAATAAAAACTTGGTTACAAATAATCGAACTGTAGGCGCGACCACAGCCAGAAGCAGCAGTGCAGGCGGAACAACTTGCGCTATTGCCGCACCCCAAGCACTCAGAAAATCACCGCCAAGTGGTAAGTTGCGGTAAGCCATAATGCCTGACATGCCAAATAACATTGTAGGTAGCACCATTGACACCATTAAAGGGTATTGAAATTTACGTGGGAACTTTTTCATTTAATCACTCCAAATCTATTTACGTATTTAGCCAATGCGACTAATCAATGAGGTTATTTTAAACGCTCGCTATGGATTCAAAAATAGACAATAATGCACTTTAAGGATACATATATGTACCTATGAATTGAGAGGTATGAAGGTTAATGCATGATAAACAGTAAACAAATGACTAATTTATATTGGTTTTGCCTGTCAGTTGAATGTGGTGGCTTTGCTGCTGCTAGCATTAAAGCAAAAACGTCAGCACCAACAGTTTCACGTGCTGTCGCTCATTTAGAAGCGCAATTGAATGAAAAACTACTTCATCGTGATGCTAAAAATTTCAGACTTACCAATGCAGGTGAAGAAGTTTATAGCAAATTCTCTGGGGTATTTGCCCAACTTGATGAGCAGTGGCTCAGCTTATCTAATAGCCAAGGAGAGTTAACAGGCGATATCCACATTTCTTGCCCAGAGCCGTTTGCTGATTTCTTTTTGCAGCCGCTGGCAATCGAATTTATGAAAATGCACCCTCAGGTTAATATTTTTGTCCATTTCGCTTCAGATGCAGCAAACTTTATTGATGAGCAAATGGATCTAGCCATTGTAACAATACCTGCAACAGCGCCTAACTTAATTCAAAAACGACTATTTGAAGCCGAACTGGCGCTTGCCGCATCACCAGACTATCTAAAGCAACATCAAGCGCCTGTATCGACAGAAGAATTATTAAAACACCGACTACTGGCAGGCAATAATTTTCCTTACTGGGCGTTAAAAGAAGGTGGTAAATCATTCAAGTTACCGGTAAAACCCAAGTATGCGATAAATAGTTTGCGCTTAAATATTCAGGCGGCTATTGCAGGGGCTGGCATATGCTTATTGCCAAAGACAGCCTTAGAGCGGCTAACGGAGAAAAATAAATTAGTGCCTGTTTTACCTAGTGTGGAGTGCCCTAAAGGCACCGCTTATCTGGTGTGGACAGACCGAAAAATGATAGCTTCACGCGTGGTTGCGTTTAGAGATGCCATTTTTGCAAATATGAATAAGGGTGCAGAAAACCTTTGGGGAGCGATGTTCCAATAAATATTGCTGATAGCAGTAGTAATGACTTGATATGAGAAACCGACCAATTAAATGGTCGGTCTATCTCTATTAAGTTACGGTATAGAAAACTTTTTCTAAAGCCGCTTCGAGTTTATCTTCACTCGCTCTAAATCTGACGTCTTCAGATTGGTCTATCCACTGAACAATACCATTTTCGTCGATTAATAAAGTCGTTGGGATCGCCATCGGTTTATATTTCATCACCATAGGAAACGGCAAGCCAAAAATCGTCTTGCTCGATGTGCTATCACCACCTAAGGCTTTGTGATGCTCTACACCAAATTGACGTATAACCTTTAATTGAGGATCAGACAGTAACGTATGAGTTAAGTGATCTCTTTGTTGGTGCTTACTCGCGGATACGTGATCGTCATTAGATAACGCAACCACCTTTACTTGGTATGAATCAAAGAGTGGTTTCATTTCTTCAAACATCTTTAACTCAGTACTGCAATAAGGGCACCATGAGCCTCTAAAAAACTTCAATAATACGCGTTGACCATTTAGCAATTCAGAGTTGAATATCGAACCATCTGTGCGAGTTGTTACAAATGGCGCTAACTTATCACCTACCTTTACTTGTATATTGCCAAGTGGTGGTTTCGACTCTTTAAATGTAACAACAAATACAGCCGTCATTATTAACGGCATACTCGACATCAACACAACGGCTAAAGACCAAATTGTGAATGTTGTAAACGTTATATAAAGTGCAGCAATACTTAATAGCGAGGCAATCATAAGCGCACTTACAAACATTACTGGTCGTTTTGGTGTTTGTCTTTGCTTCACTTTTGCAAAATAATGGCTGGCACCAATAACGGTAATAAGCAGTGCACTCAGACTTAAGTAAAAATCTAATGACATACAACTATATTCCTGCTTGTGCTAGTTGCTCTAGCAATACCTGCTTAAAGTTTTCTTGTGGTTGAGCACCTGTTAATGCACTACTGCGATTAAAAATAACTGTTGGTACACCGTTAACACCTAGTTGCTGCCACTGCGCTTCGAGCGACCTAACTTTTTGTTTGATTTCATCATTGTTCAGTGCCGCTAATGCTTGCTCAGTCGAAATACCTACAGCGTTTGCCTCTTCAATTAATACCTTTTGATTTGAGACATCTTTTTGCTCACTAAAAAATGCAGAAAATAAACGCATTTTCAACGCCATTTGCTTATCTACTGAGTGGGCATAATCGAGCAACACATGGGCATTAAAGGTGTTAACCATTTTCATCTGGTCAAAATAGTTAAACTCAAACCCATAGTTGGCACCGGCTTGGGTAATATTTGCTCTTGCGCGATCACTGTCTTCCCGTGAAGAGCCGTATTTTCTGGCAACGTGTGCGCGTAATTCTTCACCTTCAGGTGGCATATCCGGGTTTAGTTCAAATGGTTGCCATTGTATTTCAACTTTATCCTGTATACCCAACTCTTCAATGGCCGCATTTAAATGGTTAAAACCTACTATGCACCAAGGGCAAACAACATCAGAAATGATGTCGAGTTTAATTTTTTTATTCATCATTCAGTTCCAAGAATAAAGCTTGCGTGGCGCAAGCTTTAATTAAAAAGAAGACCTATAGTCGTTTGGCGTCCAACGCACCGTTTAAGATTTTTTGCATGGCTATTGCCATCATTTTACGTGGTGTCAAATTTGCCATAAATGCCATGATATTGTTGCGCATGCCCGGTACGGTCAAAACGCGTTTACCCAAACCTTGCAAACCGACCTTCGCTACTTTTTCTGGTGATCTTGCTGCCATCGGCACTTTTTTCCAATTAACGCCTGTACTTGTAGCCATAGGAGTTTTCGTTAAGCCGGGTGATAAAATACTGACATCAACCCCTTTGGATTTCAGCTCGCCATAAAGTGATTGACCAAAATTAATCACAAACGCTTTAGATCCGGCATAAGTTGAAAAGTAAGGAGAAGCCATTTGGCCAAACATACTGGCAACAAGTAAAATGCCCCCTTTACCGCGATCAATCATGGTATTGCTAAAGTGATGGCTTAATTCCATTACCGAATTCACATTCACGTGCAACAGGCGACGTTCAGCTTCTAAGTCCAGCTTTTCAAATGCACCGTTGGTTTCAAGGCCAGCAGATAAGGCGATTAAGCCAATATCGTGCTGTGTCGCTTTGATTTTATCGACGCCATTTAGGGTAGAAAGATCTGCCACGATAATATCAGTATCAACTGAATACTGGGTTGCCAGTAATTGAGCATAATCCTTTAACTCTTGTTCACGACGAGCCACTAAAACGAGGTTCATGCCATCTTCGGCTAGTTGCTTCGCCATTTCCTGACCAATACCAGAGGTTGCTCCTGTTACTAGTGCCCAACCACCATATTTTTGTTTAAAGTTAAAAGACATATTCATACTCCTACTGGGCCAGCCAGATTCAACTGAAATTACATTAAGGGATTTAGATCAATTATGCTTTTTTAGTCCAAGCAAATTGTTCAAAAAGCGGGCCTACAGGTGTTTTTGCAACGTGATTTACGTAGTTACTAATCACCTTTTGCGATAAACCAAGGATGATCTCAATCACTTGTTGCTGGCCATAACCTGCTGCAAAAAATGCTTCCATTTGCTCGTCTGATACGTTGCCTCGCTCACGTACCATAGCTAATGTAAAATCATGTAAAGCTTGTAATTTAGCTGTAGGCATTGGCTCGCTGTTACGTAATGCCTCAGTTAATGCTGGGTCAACTTTCATAGAGTGTGCAATTGCAGTGTGAGCTGGTACACAGAAAGTACATTCATGCTCGACATTAATGGTTTGCCAAACAACAGTTAACTCTTCTTCATTAAATGAAGTTGACATAAACAACTGGTGTAACTGTTGGTAAGCTTTTAATGTTTCAGGTGACTCTGCCATAGCTGCGTACAAACCCGGTACAGCACCCATCTGCTTAACTGCACCTTCTAACATTGCTTTGCTTTTCTCTGGTGCTGTTTCTACTGTGTGAAATGTAAATTTGCTCATTTTATTTGCTCCAATTATTTTGGGTTATTGCCTAACCCGTATGTCATGTATATGTGGCGTTTCTATATCAAATATTGCTAATGCGCCTCGTCGATGTGGTGTACTTTAAACCAACCTGAACGATCGTTCAAGTGATTTATTGAGCGATCGTTCAAATATTTATTGTTTTGATCCTATCTTTCTGAATTAATTAAAAATAAAAAATATAAAAATTTTCAGACAATTCCTTGGTGCGTTATTACTCAAATATCGCTTTACCTTAGCTAGATAGAAACCTATAATTGAACGATTGTTCAAGAAGTCTTTATAGGTAGATGCAATGGCAAAGACAGCAAAATTTGATCGCCAAGAGGTGATAGACAAAGCAACTAATCTTTATTGGAAGAAGGGTTTTCACGCTACTTCAATGCGCAATTTACAAGATGAGATTGATATGCGTCCCGGTAGCATATATTCAGCATTTGGCAGTAAGGATGGCTTGTTTAAAGAAGCATTAAGAAATTATACCGATATGGGATTGGCTCAAATGCAAAGCTTTGCAGAGCAAAATAGCTCGCCCATAGATACGCTTAAAGCATTTGTTAAAGCGCAAGTAATTGATACACAGACTAATGCGCCAAATGGTATATGCATGCTATCTAAAACCTTAGGTGAATTGACCGAAGAAAATCAAGAGCTTATTGATGTGACTAAAAACCATCTTGGTGAAATAGCTGATAAAATGGTTGCTTTAATTGAGCAAGCTAAAGCTGGTGGTGAAGTCAGTGAAGATAAAGATTCACAGTCACTTGTTCAACACATACAGATTCAGATCGCAGGTTTACGCACATTTGCGAAAATGAATAGTGATAAGCAGTTATTAGACGAAAAAATAGAAGCGATATTTAGCAACTACCCATTTTAGTACTTTATTATTTCCTAGGAAGTGAGCATGCCGCAACAAATTATCTTGTTTGATATCAATGAGACTATCTTAAATTTAGGGCAATTAAAGCCTAAGTTTAAGCAGTACTTTGGCAATGAACTATTCTTGGATACTTGGTTTTCAATGCTACTGCATTCATCTACAGTATGTTTAACAACCAAGGTGGAAACGAACTTTAAAGACTTAGCTTTGGCGAATTTAAATACACTCGCGGGTCGATTGGATAAATCGTTAACTACCGAGCAACGTAGCGACATTATATCTTCGCTAGCAAACTTACCTGCCCATGATGATATTAAGCCTGCATTGGTTTTATTAAGGAGTGAGGGTTTCAAACTTGTTGCTTTCTCAAATTCATCTGAAACTTTACTTAGATCTCAGTTAAACAATGCTGGATTAACCGATTATTTCGATAACGCAATTTCAGTTGAAAGCGCAAAGACTTTTAAGCCATCCCAAGATGCATATCAGTTTGCGATTAAAAAGTTAAATACTGCTTCGCATGACGTGACATTAGTGGCAGCCCATGACTGGGATACTCATGGTGCTTTATGCGCTGGATTAAGTGCCGCTTTCATAGATAGATTCAATGCTCAATATAATCCTACTTATAAAGAGCCAGAAATTATTGGCAATACGATGGGGGAAGTTGCAGTTAAGTTGATTGAGTCAAAGCGACCTAATTTAACGTCCGAAAATCGCTCATAGAGGACTTAAGTAAATTTCATTTGTTTACTGGTAATCTCAAGCAATATGCGTGGTCACAGATAAAAAGTAACCTTTATTCATTGTAAGCAAGGTATTCACGATTGAAGCTAAAGCTTAAAATATCCTGTGCGGAATATACTTCATCAGCAATCCCAATACGTTGAGCGGATGTTGTCGGTATATCATCAATGCGCTTATTTTTTAGAGACTTTTCATTAGTACGACAAAAGTTATTGTATACACGCATAATCTCAATTAGCTTGCACATCCAAGTAGGATTATAACCAGCATATGCGTTCCATCGCTTTGAGTTTGTAGCACTGGTTACAGGTCTTTCAAGCATATTCACCAATCGACGTAGCACTTGAAACCAGTTATCCACGCCATTAAGTGATGTAGACTGTAAGATCATTGATGCCTGCTCTATTGAGTCTGCATCAATACCAGTTAATGGCTGAACGGCCACAAATCGAGAATTAGGGTTAGGGTTAACTAGCCACTCAGAGCGTTTACCCGGCTGTGTTACTGGTCGTTCAAACTGTGTTTTCCACATACGCTGCCATAGCTGTTTTTCAGACTCTTCTGGATATTGCTCTTTCAATGCTAAGGCTCTGGTTTTTAGTTCTTCAGCCATCCCCGCATCTAGTAAGTTTGCACCGCCATTTTTGGCGGTAGTAACGACGTAAGCATAAAGCCTATCCTGTGAAATCAGGTCGTGAAAAACTGATGGAAAACCTAGCCTGAACCCACTATCGTTATCTAAGAAGAAGACAAAACTGGGGCAGTCAGCTAACAAGCTTTTAACTTTTTCAAAGTGAGCCAACGAGCTATAGGTTTGATGAACCAGCAGCCCACGGCGAGGTATCTGCAATGGGACGTTGATAAAGTTATTATCTGTTGGGGCCTCAATGTCGTCATCTGAAAGTACGTACTGTCCAAATCGTCTGTAATATCTCGGCTTTTCACCTTCTCGTTTACGATCAAATTCAGCTTTTATATAATTTGAATCGGATGTTGAGTCAAAATTCAGCGTTGCCTCTAAAATGTATCCTGACAGGTTATCTACTGTTGAGGTGTTAACAATCCTAGAAGGCATTGGAGTGTGAGTGTCATTCCAATTTGACAGGTAATACTGTCGGTCACAACTTAACACCGGAGTGTAGTCAGCAAAACGGCGCTTTAATGACACTTCGTGAAATCGACTGAATAGCAAAGATTGTTGATAAAAGAAATCAATTTTATCGTAAACCGTTTGAGGGTTTAAATCGAGTAAATCTACTTGCCGATTGATGATGCCTTTATTAACGAAAGCTAGATACAGTGGCTCATTGACATCTCTACGATAGTGTTTTTGCTGAGGGTCTAATGCTACAGAAAAGTTTTTGCCACATGATTTGCACTGGTAGCGCTGCGAACCGTACATAGGTTGCATATCTATAGTGATTTTAGGCTTTTGATTGTTACTGCCTTTTTTCACCGCTGGGATTGCCCAGTTTCTGGTTTTACGTGTGAAACCGTTTTTCTTATAGGCATTAGGGTGGCTGTATATTCCCAACCCAGCATTACTGCAATTTTCAAGACTATTTGTACATGTTGGTTCAACAGGGATACCAATTGATGCCAAACGCATGCTTTCCTGAACATGCGCACGGTTGTTTATAAGCATAGAGCTTTCATTACATAGCTTGCATGTTAGTAAGTGCCCCTTGATATGGCTACTGTACGTTAGCTTATATTCATTTCCTAAACCACGTTTAGGAGTTTTATCTGGGTTTAGCGCTGGGTTTCTAGCGGGTACTCCAAAATTGGCGCAATCTGCATTCTTACAAAAATTCAGCTGTACCATTATGCCAGTTTTAGGATGCCTAAAGGCACGGGGGATAGATATAGCTTTAGGTGCTCGATGTTTTGCTTGCTGCGGGGTTCGAGCTAGTGGTTTAATTGAACTGTCGGTCAGCTTAAAATATAAAGCAGCAGTCAAGCTTGCATCAATATACGCACCGTGGTTCTGTCTAGAAGATAGGTCAATTGAATAACGGAGACAGGCATTATCTAAAGAAATTTTGTTCACGCCAAGCACCTGCTTAGCTAATTCCATTGCGCAAGTGATCTTCTTGCAATGATTAACTAAAGAAACGTTCTCACCCATGTGGCGAAATTCTGATTCAATAAAGCCAATATCAAATGATTTATTGTAGATAACTAAATGTGCACCTTTTAAAAAGGTCAGTAGGTTATCCGAAATATCTTTAAATTTAGGCTTGCCGATACGACTTATATCTGTAATACCATGAACTTTCAGAGCGCCTTTGGTCGAAGGCTTACCATCGCCGTTAAGGATTGTTTGAAGAACTGAGCCAGTTGGGGAGCCTGAAGCATATTCAATGCAAGCAATATCAATTATTCTATGATTGCCTTTTTGCGGGTCTACGCCAGTAGTCTCGGTGTCTAGAAAGACGATACGCTCATTATTCATCTATACCTCTCTTATTCTGAGTATAGCGAATAGCAGCAAAAAACACACTTAACCTACTGTTTTATTTATATTCCTCGTATGATTTATTGAAATCACATTCGGCTACAGCCCTTTGTTTTTATATAGAAATAATAAAAAAAGGCTGTTCAATGTCTTGAACAGCCACAGTTTGACTTAATAGCCCGCGCTTAGCGTGGTTTTTTAATGTTACTTACAGTTGCTGTTTAAGCTTTCGCCGTCAATGGGTTCGGCGTATCGGTCAAAACAGCGAGGCAGAGGCCAGGTTGGTTTGCTCACTACTAAACCTTGCTGTGGATCGCAGCTTTCACCTTCCTCGGCTAAGCACCAAGAGCTAGGCTCTGGAGTGGCAGCTTTGTTTTGCTGGTGGCGGTATTTAGAAACCGCTTGATAGACCACTCGTCGGGCTTTGTTTAAGCTGCTTAGCGGCTCCCAGCCTTCCACTGCTCGCCAAGGGTTCATAGAGATGTTTTCACAAAACTGTTGCTGTTGCTCGCTATACAAATGCTGTGGAGGAATGTTAATGGTGGCAATGGTGATAAACGGTGAGGCCTTTTCTGACCAAATCGCGGTTGCGTCATCTACTGGCATGTAATAGCCGGGAAGCTTTTCTTGCACCATAAATTCAAAACAAGCACCGCCATTTGCCAACTGAGTCTCTAATTGTCTACTTAAGTAATCAGGATTTGATTTATCCACCTTGTTGGCAAAAGTCATTCCTGCGCATGGCTTAGTGGAAAACTTAATGGTGTTATGACCTAAGCGGTAAGGCAGCATTGAAAAGTATTGCGCTTCTAGAGGCGTATCAATAACTGACGAGACCGTTTGAATCGCTCGGTAGAACTGTTTCGGGTGCAACCTTGGCGGGAACAAACTAATGAACCATTTGGTACGCTGAAACTTAGCCAGATAGGTCATGTCGTCGGCATAATCGAATATATTGCGGTTAAAGAAGGCGGGGGTATTGGTCATAATAAAATCTTGGTTATGACTTTCGCCTAACTCTGGGGCTATGGGTTTACCAGGCACATTCATCACTTTTACTGCCATACCTCGAGCATCGCCTTTGCTATCAGCTTGTACCAACATGTCTCCGTTTGAGAAACGGATCCACGCTTGGTACTGGTGATTATCTTGAGCAAACAGACCGGCTTTAAAACGTTCTGGTATATCCGGGTTTACCGAAAAAGTAGCGCGAGCACAGCCGGTTGCTTTGGCGTGTGCATCACGGCGATAGGGTAAACCATTATATTGTTCAGCACGCTTGGAAATTTCACGCGCTGAGTTTATCGCCGACATGATGGCTTCTTGCTCGGGCTTTGTGATGCCCATTTCCTTATACAAGTCGTTGGCATTGGCGGTGTTTATGCTTAAACCAAACAAGCAAGCGACTAAAGGTGATTTAGTAAGTACGTTTTTCATCTTAGTGCACCTTTGCTGGATTACGTTTAGCGGTATCAAAGCTGTCTAAACAAGCTTGCTGTTCAGAACCAAATAGTGGCGCTTGAGTATATTGAGACCAATCAAGCGGGTCGCCGCCAAGTTTTTCGGTGAACTCTGGGTTACCCATTACTTTTAAGTATTCAAGCAGGGCTGCACGTTCTTCTGCACTGAGCAAACGGCCAATTCGACCTGGCATATCTACATCGGTAAATAGGTGACCTTGGTTACCATTGCCCTTAATGCTGGTGTCGTGTTTGAAGCTACCCGGGCGCTGCTCGGTAATAAAACCTAAACGCTCTGGGTTGTACTCACGGTTGCCAACATAAAACTGTTTTGGACGTTCGCGTAGCGGTGAAAGCAGGGCATACAAACTTGGTACAGAACCATTGTGTAAAAATGGTGGCGTTGCCCAAACGCCATGCAGTGGACGGGGTTTATAAGCGCGCATGTTGGCGATTCTAAAAGGCACATTTAAGCCATCGTAATCAGCAATTAGGGCTTTATCGATGCCGTTATCTTGATAAAGCTTAGGCACCAATCGGTTTAGCAATATTTGCAAACCATCTCCTGCGTTTACTGGGTCAGAGCCCGGGATAATTTTGCTACCGTCGTAACGGTGATCCATGTAGTTATCTGCAGCAGTAGGGTCGGTGCCAATTACCGAAGTTTTAACCCACGGCATTGCCCAAATCACCTCGCGCCAATCTTCGCGTACCGCTTGTTGCCCCACAAAGCTGATGTCTCCATCCATGTCCCATTGCCAATTAACATCAATTTGATTGTCGGGGTTTTCACCGGCTTTGCTGGCTACTTTCCATTGATAAGGTTTAACTTGATGCGGGCCATGACAGGCTTGGCATTGGTCTAAGAACAAATCTTTACCGTGGGTGGCAAGTGGCAGGTTTATCTCACCTAAAATAGCTTCTGGCCAACGAGGAGGCTCAAGCGAGCGAAGGGTGCCTTCAACACAATGCATGCCAGCTAGGTCGATAACTGATTCACCAAACTCTTCAGAAGTTAATAGCTCGCCATCATCGTTAACTAGTTTAATTGGCGATAGAACACCCAAGCTCTCGCCTACATTTCGAGCCATTGCTTGGTTAGTAAACCCGGTGTATTGCACCCAGTCAAAGCGCCAAATATCCCACAAGAAAGGATAACTTACTGGTGCATCGGCAACGCGATAGTTAGCTGGCTCGTCCAAGTCGTATCCAAATACTACATTGGCAATGCGACCTACTGCATCGGTGCGGCCTCGGCCTTCTTCAACAGGGTAGTATTTTGGTGCGCCTGCGCCAGAAACAAACTGTTTAATATTGCCTAAGAAGCCCCAAATTTGCTTGCGCAGCGCTTTACGTTTAGCAGGATCTTGTCCTGCTACGCGGTCAGCAAATCGGCTCCACTTACTTGGGTTAACTAGGGTTGCTACCACTGATGCTGCCAAGGTAGTAATAAACTCGCCACGTTTTGCGTTAGATATGCTTTGTACCGCTTGGCCGCCATCAATGCGCAGTGCATTACCTTGATAGTGAAGCTCGCCGGTGTGACACATTGCACAGGTTAAATCTAAGCGTTCCTTGCCAGACTTAGGATCAATGTGTCGGCCCAAACCAACCGGCAGGTTGCCTGGGTTTAAAGTGCTAGGCTGTTGGCCTGGGGTTACGATGAAGCCCCAGCCGCGCATATTGTCTGGGCTAGTTAATAGGTCTTTCGATAGTGGTAACTCGAGGTTAATAAACCAGTCGTACTCTAAGCCAAGTAACTCGGTACCTTGGGGCGTGTAATAAAAACGCTCGCGCTGCTCGTCTGTCCAGCCTTTATTGAGGTAGTGAACTTGATTGACGGTTTCGATGGTTAAGTTTGGTTTGAGGAAGGCTTTTAAGCCCAAATATCCTGCAGTAAGCAAGGCTATTCCAAGAAAAGAATAACGTAACCAGCGAGGACCGAGTGCTAGCCAAACGTGCCAAATTGCTTTGAGTAAACCCCATATCCAATTAAGCAAATGGGTAGTGGCTTTAATCAGTAGTTTAAAGGGCAGCAAGACAATTTTTAAGATGAGCAAAAGTAGCCCGAAGAGGAGCTGTTTTAGCATAGTTTCAAATCCATTTGTAAGAATGCAATCGGCCTGCGTGTTGCAGGCCGTTAATGTTGTTTAAATGTTATAGGTATTTAAAGTGAATTGCACTTAACTATTACTAAAACAAAGAGATAGCTCTAGTAACAGACTATTTACACTTAGCAATCACTTAACATTCGATAATGTTTACTGCTAAGCCACCGCGAGCAGTTTCCTTATACTTGCTCTTCATATCGCAACCGGTTTCCCACATGGTTTTGATTGCCTTGTCTAAGGATACCTTATGCTCACCACTGCCTCTTAGCGCTAGTCGTGCAGCGTTAATCGCCTTGAGTGCACCCATGGCGTTACGCTCAATGCAGGGTACTTGAACTAAGCCACCGATAGGATCGCAAGTTAAGCCAAGGTTGTGTTCAATGCCAATTTCAGCGGCGTTCTCGATTTGTTCTGGATTACCACCAAATACTGCTACTAAACCTGCTGCAGCCATAGAACAGGCTACGCCCACTTCGCCTTGGCAGCCTACTTCGGCGCCAGAAATAGACGCATTGGTTTTGTATAAAGAGCCAATTGCTGTAGCGGTGAGAAAGAATTGATTAATGGAATCTTGGTCAAGCGCCTGCACGTGGTGATGATAGTAGTGCAATACTGCTGGAATGATCCCCGCTGCGCCGTTGGTTGGTGCGGTAACCACACGACCACCGCCGGCATTTTCTTCGCTCACGGCAAGGGCATACAGGTTAACCCAATCCATAACATTAAGTGGATCAGAGCTGAGGTTACTTTGGGAGGATAACTGGCGCTTTAAAGTAGGTGCGCGTCGCGCCAGTTTTAAGCCGCCGGGCAAGATACCTTCTTCACTAATACCACGGTTTACACAGGCTTGCATCGTCTGCCAAATTTGTTGGGTGTACTGGCTAATAGTGCGGGTAGAGCAATGTACTTGTTCGTTGGCCGACACCACTGCAGCAATGCTTTTTCCACTTTCTTTACAGCGTTGCAATAAGCTTTCGGCATTTTCAAAGGGGTAGGGGTAGTTGTGGCTTACTGTGTCGTTGGTTTGGCCGTCTTCTATAATGTAACCGCCACCAATTGAGTAATAAGTTGCAGAGATGCACTTGCCATTATCTAGATGTGCATGAAAGCTTAAAGCGTTGCTATGCGTTGGCAGTTGTTTACGACGATGAAATACAATAGCACCGGTTTTTGGGAAGTTAACCGTTTTTTTTGCCAGCAAAGCCAACTCTTGAGTTTGCTCTACTGTTAGCAGCATTTGATCAACGGTATCAACGTCTACCGACTCAGGCGATTCGCCCAGCAAACCAAGTATTACTGCCTTGCCGGTGCCATGGCCTTTACCCGTAGCGCCTAGAGAGCCGAACAATTCCACTTTAATATGATCAACCCGATTGAGCTCGGCATTGTTGTCTAAACGCTCGGCAAAAAGCTTAGCTGCTTTCATCGGGCCTACGGTGTGAGAGCTTGAAGGGCCGATACCTATTGAGAATAGGTCAAATATACTTACCATTTTTATTCCTAGCTAAAGCTACTAAAGTTTCTTGAGCTATTAAGTTGTTAATTCTGAGGTTATAAGTATATTTAGTTATCTGCAACAATGAGAAGCGAAATCACGCAATATTTTAGCGGTAGCTCCCCATATCACATGTTTTTCTACTTCTATGAAGTAGACTTCCTCGAGTTTTCCTCTGCGTTTGAATTGATAAGCATGGTAATTATCTAGCTGTAAAAAAGGCAGCAATGGCAATACCATCACTTGGGCCACTTCATCATAGTTGAGTTTAAAAGACAGTGAATCGCTGGTGGTAGCGATAAATGGCCGCACTGAAAAGTTACTGACCGTGGTTTGTTTAGGTAACTGACCGTGTATGGTGAAAGCGTTGGGGTGGATGCCTATTTCTTCGTAGGTTTCTCTAAGCGCTGTGTGGCTCAGGTTAATATCTTCTGGGTCATGTTTGCCACCCGGTAAGCTAATTTGTGAAGGGTGATGACGGAGATGAGCGCTGCGTTGGGTGAGTACAATTTGTTCTGGTTCACCGGGCTTTGCGATAATTGGTAGTAACACCGCAGCAGCATGTTTAGCGGTGCGAGGTGAATCTTGTTTAGCAAGTTGCAGGAGAAAGCGCTGTAAATAATGCGTGGTTTCTTGGTGGGGCAAACCTTTCCTCCTACTAACTATTATTCAAGAACAGGTAAAATGCGGCTTAGCTTGTCGAATGTTTCTTGGTATTCGGCTTCTACTTTGGAATCCGTGACGACTCCGCCACCTGCCCAGCTGTAAATTTTTTGGTCTTCACATACCAAGGTGCGAATGGTGATGTTGGTATCCATATCGCCGTTACTCGATATATAGCCAATTGCTCCACAATAAGCGCTGCGGCGGCTCTCTTCAAGCTCTTCTATAATCTGCATGGCTCTTATTTTTGGGGCACCGGTGATTGACCCTCCAGGGAAACACGCTGCCAACAGTTGCTCGGCAGAATATTGCGGAGCTAAGTTTGCTCGAATCGTACTCACTAGGTGATGCACTGCCGGGAAAGATTCGATGGCAAATAATTTAGGTACCTCAACCGTGCCTGGGCTGGCTACTCTGCCAATATCATTACGCAGCAAGTCTACAATCATCAAGTTTTCGGCTTGGTCTTTTTCAGCCTTAAGTAGCTCGTTAGCTAATTGCTGATCTATGTGTTTATCGCTGCTTCTTGGGCGAGTGCCTTTAATCGGCTTAGTTTCAATCTCACCTTGCTTAAGGCTAATGAAACGCTCTGGTGATACGCTAAGAATACAACTAGTTGGTAAGCGCATAAAAGCTGAAAAGGGAGCTTGATTAGCTGATAGCAAACGCTGATAAGCTTCAGCTTCGTTTCCTTGATAGCTTGCCTCAAAGCGCTGAGCGAGATTGATTTGATAGCAATCGCCACTGAGTAAGTATTCTTGAACTTGCTTAAACTTCTCAGTGTAGCTAGCTTGGCTCATGTTACTTTGCCATTCACTAGTAAGTTTAAACGCTTCGACTTCTTGAGTGCTTTGTATATTTAGCCAAAGCGCTCGTTGTTCTAAGCGCTCTAGCGCTAGAGCTTCTTCGCCTACCTGATGCCATTGAATAAGCGTTGTCTGCTTGCTGTGGTGATCATAAATTAGCGCCCAGTCGTAAAAGCCTACAGCCATATCTGGGGTGTTTAAATCTTGGCTTAATTGTTCAG
Source organism: Agarivorans sp. Alg241-V36 (assembly GCF_900537085.1). Classification (NCBI taxonomy): domain Bacteria; kingdom Pseudomonadati; phylum Pseudomonadota; class Gammaproteobacteria; order Alteromonadales; family Alteromonadaceae; genus Agarivorans; species Agarivorans sp. Alg241-V36. The sequence continues at coordinate 411,834 of NZ_UNRE01000005.1, forward strand.
GTAATACTTCCAGGCTTCTGCCCAAGTCATAAGACCATAGGCCCAGCGCACCTCCTTCAAAAGGAAAATGAGAAGTACCTGTTTGAGAGTCTGGGAACAGTTGTTTACGCAGTGATTCGAGTAACTCAAAAGGTGGCTGTTGGCTGTGGTAATGGTCCACTCCCACGGTTACATCAGCGGTTTGCTCACTGTAACTAATAGTGGCAATGGGATCGGCAACCAAAATATCAAAATGATTATTTTCGTGAGAGTCGGCGGCCGATTGCAAAAAGCTGCACCAGTTTTGTTGAGCTAATTGCTCAAATAGTTGAGCGGGAGAAGTAGAAAAAGTTTTACTAACAATCATATAGGCAGTTTTGGATGACCATTCACTAAACAGAATTGAAGATGTAGATAAATTGTAAAAACTTAGCTTTAGGTTATAGCAGGCTTTGAGGCGCAAGGGTATCATAGGCGCTGAAGGATAACGACAACAACCCTAACAGCCAATTAAACAGCAACTATAAAAGCTGTTGATAATTAAAGGCAATAATAAGGAAACGTGGAGACTTTATGACCATCATCCGTAAACAGGACTTTATTGACAGTGTCGCAGAATCGCTGCAATTCATTTCTTACTACCATCCCATCGATTTTGTTACTGCAATGGCCGAAGCCTACGAAAAAGAGCAAAGCATTGCAGCTAAAGATGCCATCGCCCAAATCTTAATTAACTCTCGCATGTGTGCTCAAGGTTTACGTCCTATTTGTCAGGACACTGGGATTATCACAGCTTTTGTAAAAGTGGGAATGAATGTGCAATGGGACAGTGACTTAACTGTTCAAGAAATGGTGGATGAAGGAGTACGCAGAGCTTACACCAATCCAGATAATCCGTTACGTGCTTCTATTGTTGCCGACCCAAATGGTGCGCGTAAAAACACTAAAGATAATACACCAGCGGTGGTTCATATTGACCTAGTGGCTGGTGACAAAGTAGAAATCATGGTTGCAGCTAAAGGCGGCGGCAGTGAAAACAAATCAAAGATGGTGATGCTTAACCCGTCAGACTCAGTAGCCGAGTGGGTATTAAAAACCTTGCCTACCATGGGTGCGGGTTGGTGCCCACCAGGCATGGTTGGCATTGGTATTGGCGGCACTGCTGAAAAAGCTGCGGTTATGGCCAAAGAATCGCTAATGGATCCGGTCGATATTCAAGACCTAATGGCTAAAGGCGCAGAGAATGCTGATGAAGAGCTGCGTTTAGAGCTGATGGACGGCATTAATAAATTGGGTATAGGTGCTCAGGGTTTAGGTGGTTTAACCACGGTACTTGATGTAAAAGTTAAGTCTTGCCCAACTCATGCTGCGTCTAAACCAGTAGTGATGATCCCGAACTGTGCAGCAACCCGCCACGCACATTTCCACTTAGATGGCAGCGGTCCTGCAGTGCTTACTCCACCTAAGTTAGAAGACTGGCCAGAGATTACCTGGGATGTTGGCGATAATGTTCGTCGCGTAGATGTAAATAAGGTGACTAAAGAAGAAGTTGCTACCTGGAAAATGGGTGAAACGGTATTGCTTAACGGCAAGATTCTTACTGGTCGCGATGCCGCACACAAGCGTATTAAAGAATACTTAGAGCAAGGCAAACCATTCCCTAATGGCGTAGATTTTAATGGTCGCTTTATTTACTACGTTGGCCCTGTAGATGCAGTACGTGACGAAGCGGTAGGCCCTGCCGGCCCTACAACTTCAACCCGTATGGATAAATTCACCGATATGATGCTAGAAGAAACTGGCTTAATGGGGATGATTGGTAAAGCTGAGCGTGGCCCCGCAACCGTTGACTCCATTGCCAAGCACCAATCGGTATATTTAATGGCGGTAGGTGGCGCAGCGTATTTGGTGTCTAAAGCAATTAAGAATGCCAAGGTGGTGGCGTTTGAAGATCTAGGTATGGAAGCTATCTACGAGTTTGAAGTAGAAGATATGCCTGTCACGGTGGCGGTAGATGCTGATGGTAACTCGGCTCACCAGCAAGGACCGGCGATTTGGAAAGCTAAAATTGAAGAATTAGATGCAAAACTAAGCAAGTAATTCACTTAGCTTTGCAGAATAAAGCGGCTTAGGCCGCTTTTTTTTGTGCCATTTTTTTGTTTAACAGGTAATCAATTGAAAATGGACCAGCACCCCAAATGACATTAATCAATAGCATTAAACCCCAAAGCTGGTGGTCATAAAAACCGCCTGGCCACAACACCGGGTAAGAAACCACGGCAATAATATTAAACAAGAACAGCTTTAAGGCGAAAATACGGGTAAATAAACCAAGTACCAGAAATACTGGCAGGATTAGTTCAGCAGCGGTGCCTAGATAGGCTGCTAGTTCCCAGGGTAAAATAGGCACTTGGTACTCAAGCTCAAATAGATAAAGTGTTGAATCCCAGCTCGTAAGTTTTAAGTATCCTGAACGGAAGAATACGATGGCCACCCATATTCGTGTAAAGGTGAGTAGCAGTGGGATAAGCACAAACTGCATTAGCTCCACGGCTTTTAGGTACATATTATAAAGTGGCATCATGGGATTCTCCTCTCTCTGATGCAAAACTAAAATGGGATAAACGTTGCTGTTGAATTGATTCGCCGAGCAGTGGCTCTAGCTCCGCTAAGCAGTGTTGAGGTAACTCGCCTAAAGGACGTTGCTGCTGGCAATGACTAAGAAACTCGTAACTCACCGTGGATATTTGCTCTAGCTGCACTTCAAAATTTGGCTGCTTGCTGAATAACACAAAATCTTGCTCATCTAATTCAATAGCTTCAACTTGATCTTGCTGAACCATTTGGTAAATCGCGAATACAGGGTATTGGCTGGCTAACAAGGACTGATGTGGAGCCAAATGCAGTACTACATCTCCCAGTTGTTCTACGGGTATAGATTGCAGAGCTTCTACAGTGAAATATTGACTTGGCAAGGCTTGGCCAGCGGTTTGTTCAATGAGCCAATCTAGCTGAGCGATATCCGCTAAATAGGGGAGTTGAGCTAAGGCATCTTGTTGCTGCAAAAACTGATTAAAGCCATGGCCAAACAAGTTAAGATCACCTTGATTATGGCCATGCTGCAAAATGAAACTTTTGGCGACAAACTTAAAATAGTCTTCACCTACCAACTTCTGCACTGTGGGGTAGGTGGCGCTTAAGGCCTCGCTTAAGCTTAGTAGATAATTGTTTTGGTAGATTTGCATTGATTCATCAGGGCTAAGCGCGTTGTTGGCTAAACGTGCTTCAACACTCGTATTAGTCTGATTTAGCGAGTCTGAAAACTCTTGCTGCAATTGCTTAAGCACAATTCACCTCGCTTGTTTCTAAGTCGATGTGTTTGGCTTGTAAGACTTCTTCTACTAGCACATCTAAGCTAGGGAAATCACTGTCCCATTCAATAAGGGTAGGGATGTTGTTGGCATAGTACTGTTGGAACTGTCGATACAACTGCCAAACTGGTTCGCTTACCTTTTGGTTGTGGCTGTCAATTAGCACGGTTTTATTGTCGAGTTGCTTCTCGGTATAACCGGCTAAGTGGATCTCCTTCACAGCATCTAAATTTAGTGTTTCTAAGTAGGCTTGGTTATCCCAGCCTAAGTTATAGCCGCTGACATACACATTGTTTATATCCAGTAACAATCCGCAGCCTGTTGCATCAACTAATTGGTTAAGAAAGTCTGGCTCATGGATATGGCTTTCATGATAGGCCAAATAGGCAGAGGGGTTTTCGATAAGCACTTGTCTGCCTAAAAAGTCTTGTGCTTGGTTAACGTGCTCTATAAATACTCTCAAGCATTCTTCAGTGTAAGGTAAGGGCAGTAAATCGTTATAAAAGCGACCGTTAATGCTGCTCCAACTTAAATGCTCAGAGACTATAAAAGGATTAACATCATCAATTAATGCTTTTAGCTTCTCTAAATGTGGCTTGCTTAAGGCGTCGAATGAACCTAGTGATAAACCCACTCCGTGAACACTAATCGGACTATGCTCAGCGATTTGCTTAAGCAGATGATAGTCGTATGAGTGTGGGTTAAAGTAGTTCTCTGCGTGGATCTCTAGCCAATCAAGTTGCTGATGTTTGTTTAGCAACTGTTCTGCATAAGCTGAGCGCAGACCAAGCCCGTATTGTTTTTTTGTCATAGTGGTGTTCATTTGTACGAGGGAGAAGGGAGGCTGCCGAACCAAATCATCTTGGCTCGGCAGTTACAAATTAACTAGATTGTTTGCTACCACCAGTTAGTTTGTCACATAAGCCTTTTGGCAATACTACGAAAGCATCTGACTGGTTGTCAGCGGTAGCAGTACCTGCACATGAACTATTTTTAGTTGCACAGTCGTTTTTACCCGCTTTAGACACGCCGTAACACTTCTCTTTACCTGCAGCAACTGCTGGAGTAGCGGTAAGAGTACCCAATGCGATTAAACCAGTAACTGCTGTAGCGATTGCAATGTTTGAACCTTTCATAATATTTCCTTTATCAAATTGTGTCGTGTTAAGTACAACTTGTTCACTTAGTTGTAGCTAAAGAAACCGCATTACTACAGAAAAAATTTCGCAAGTTGTGAAAAAATATCAACAAATAAACAAAGGATTTTACATTTTTGTGCTTTAAGGCTTTTTGCTGAGGCCTGATGTACTGTGGCTTAAGCCTTGATTTTAATCGCCTTAAAATTGGCCTTTCTTTTTTTTGATTTTCTAGCGAATTTATATGTTGGCGAAATGTAAATGTTTGTTCGAATAAGCGGGGCTTAATATGTTTTAGGAAAATGCTGGTCCTTTTTGCTGCTTAAAGGCTTTGATATTTTGCTTGAGCGTTTTAAACGGGGCTTAAAAAAGCAGAGTATTAGCTAAATAAGGAAACTTCTTCTTCGAAAGCTTGTCTAGAAAGGACTTGTTACAAATACGTGCTTTTTCCTACTAATTAGTTAATCATATCAATACATTGTTTAAACAGGTTGAATTTATGAAACAAGTTATCTTGGCAAGTGCCTTGACACTATTGGCTAGCGCATGCACAACGGTTGTTGATGAAGAGCAAACTCAGCGCAAAGAACAGCAATATCGCGATACCATTATAGTTAGTGCAGAGCCCGGATTTACTGTGTTTAAACAGCAAACAGTTTGTAGTCATCCGCTATTAGAAGAAGCTCTGCGCAACCCACAACGCTCTGATGTGCAAGCTTACGATGCGTTTCATAAAGCCTTTGAACAAAAATTTGAAGACCTAGGCATTCACTATTTATCTCAAGCTGATGATAGTTGCGATTACTGGATGGCTTTTGCATTGCCCACCAGTCAAAAACTGAGTGATGAGCAATTGATGACCTTGTTTGGGGTGTCGCCAGGATTAGCTGATGACGGCAACCAAGGCTTTCAACGTGCCACCTTAATGATGAGTTTGTATACCGCGCAATCTAATTACAAAATGTGGCAGGTTAGCCTACAAGCCTTTGCGGAAGTAGAAACTGATGAAATGGGGCGTCGCCAAATAGCCATTAAGCCAGAGGGAGTAGAGTACGCGGTGAATCGTGTATTTGCTTACCTTAACGTGAAAGACGCTTCGTAAATTGCAGGCAAAAAAAAGCCCAGCTACAGGGGGCGCTGGGCGTTCAATTTAAGTATTTAATTGCAGTGGCATAGATTAAGACCCGGCGTTTTCGAGAAAGTTTCAAAAATCTTCTTTTTTTTCTTAAAAAAATCCGAGCTCAGCTCTCGTTTTTAGTTTCACCCGCAAATTATGCCCAGCGAATGATTGACATCTGAAGGCCTTAAACGTAGATTTTAAACAGGTGTTTTATTTTTAAGGTGTCATAGTGAGACAAGGAACTAAAAGTAAGATCCTCGATGCAGCCGAACGTTTATTCGCTGAACGAGGATTTGCCGATACCTCGTTGAGGTTAATTACTTCTCATGCCGAGGTTAATCTAGCCTCGGTAAATTACCATTTTGGTTCAAAAAAAGAACTTATCCAAGCTGTTCTTATGCGTTACCTAGAGCAGTTCATGCCCTTAGTAGATAAGGCCATGTTAGAGCACATAGAAGGCGACACTCCGCCTAATCTGGATCAGGTGTTCTCTTCGTTTATCGATCCCTTGCTTGAAATGAACCAAGTGAAGAAACACGGTACTGCGATGTTCCTACTATTATTAGGACGAGGATATACCGACAGCCAAGGGCACCTGCGTAAATTTATTACTCATCACTTTGGAGAAGTGCTCAGCCGTTTTCAAGATGCGGTGAGATTGGCTTATCCCGAGTTATCAGACAGCGATATATTTTGGCGTTTGCACTTCACCTTAGGAACAGTGGTGTTCACCATGGCATCTAGCACTGCTCTTAAAGATATTGCCAGTGCCGACTTTAATGAAGATTTAAATACCGAAGGATTGATCAGAAAAGTAATCCCCTATTTGGCAGCCGGTGTGGGTGCGCCAACTTAAAAAATAAAAACTATAAAGTACGTGAAATAAGGAATTGACCATGACTATTTTGTTGATGTTAGTGACCGCGGCGGTGGTGCTGTTATGCATACCCGATACGCGCAAAAAGCTGGTAACGCGACCTGCTTTTAGAGTGTTTAAGAAAATTCTTCCGCCCCTGTCTCAAACCGAGAAAGAGGCAATGGAAGCGGGTTCAGTTTGGTGGGACGGTGAGCTATTTGGTGGTAAGCCAGATTGGAATAAACTTCACAGTTACCCAAAAGCTACCTTAAGCGAAGACGAGCAAGCCTTTATGGATGTTCAAGTTGCTACGCTATTAGACATGCTTGATGATTTTGATATTGTGCAAAATCAACGTGACCTTCCTAAACAAGTATGGGATTACCTAAAAGCAGAAGGCTTTTTCGCACTTATTATTCCTAAAGCCTATGGCGGTAGAGAATTTTCGGCCATCGCTAACTCTACCATCGTAAGTACTATTGCTACCCGCAGTCTATCTGCCGCGGTAACAGTAATGGTACCAAACTCTTTAGGCCCAGGTGAGCTACTGCTTCACTATGGTACCCAAGAGCAAAAAGATCATTGGTTACCTGGCTTGGCAGACGGTACACACGTACCTTGTTTTGCCTTAACTGGCCCTGAAGCGGGTTCAGACGCTGGCGCAATTCCAGACAAAGGCATTATTTGTAAAGGTGAGTTTAACGGCGAAGAAGTGGTTGGTATTCGCTTAAACTGGAACAAACGCTACATTACCTTAGCCCCGGTAGCTACGGTATTGGGTTTGGCCTTTAAGCTTTACGATCCAGAAGGTTTGCTGGGTGAGCAAGAAGAGTTAGGTATTACTTGTGCCCTAATCCCAACTGACCATCCTGGTGTGCGCACTGGCGATCGCCACTTCCCACTTGGTTTAGCCTTTATGAATGGCCCAACCTTCGGTGAAGATGTATTTATTCCTCTAGATTGGATTATTGGTGGAGCTGATTACGCAGGTAAAGGTTGGCGTATGTTGGTTGAGTGTTTATCAGCTGGCCGTGGTATTTCATTACCTGCTCTAGGCACTGCTGTTGGCCATATGAGCTCACGCACAACCAGTGCTTACGCCTATGTTCGTAAACAATTTGGTCTATCAATTGGCCGATTTGAAGGTGTAGAGGAAGCGTTAGCAAGAATTGGTGGTATGACTTACCAGTTAGAAGCAGCTCGTCGCTTAACCGCTGGCGCCTTAGATTTAGACCAAAGCCCAGCCATTGTTACTGCCATTGCTAAATACCACATGACCGAAATGGCGCGTACCGTGTTAGATGACGCCATGGATATCCACTCTGGTCGAGCAATTCAGCTTGGCGCCATGAACTATCTAGGCCACGCCTATAACGGCGTACCTGTTGCTATCACGGTGGAAGGTGCGAATATTCTAACCCGTAACTTGATGATCTTTGGTCAAGGTGCAACACGTTGTCACCCTTATGTACTTAAAGAGCTACAAGCAGCAGCCAACCCAGATGAAGAAGCAGGTTTAGCTGAATTTGATAGCTTACTAATTAAGCATATTGGTTTTGGCGTAGGTAACTTTGCGGGCAGTTTATTCCAAGGTTTAACTGGTGCAGCGTTTAACTCTAGTCCAGTGTCTGGTGAAACAGCGGTTTACTATCGCCAGTTAACCCGCATGAGCCGTGGATTAGCACTGTGTGCCGATATGTCGATGCTAATTCTAGGTGGTGATCTTAAACGTAAAGAGCGAATCTCGGCGCGTTTAGGCGATGTATTAAGTAACCTTTACTTAGCATCTGCTACTTTGAAGCACTATGAAGACCAAGGCCGACCAGCAGAAGACTTACCTTTTGTTAAATGGGCAGTAGAACGTAACCTGCATGAAATTGGTATTGCCTTTGAAGGCTTCTTCCAAAACTTCTCAAACCGCGTTGTTGCTCGAGTGCTAAAAACCGTCGTGTTCCCATTTGGAAATCGCTTTAAGTTAGCAGAAGATAAGGTAAGTCATCAGATTTGTGAAACCATGATGACACCAGGCGCTGCACGAGAACGCCTAAGCCACTTATGTGTAACTAACGGTGGTGAAGGTGATGCGGTAGCAATTATTGAGCAAGCATTTTTGGCAATGTACAAGGTCCGTCCTTTAGAGCGTAAAATTGCTAAAGCGCAAAAAGCTGGCCAACTGCCACGTAAAGTGGCCTTAGATGAGATTGTAGATAAAGCCTTAGAGCAAGATATTCTCACCCAAGAAGAGGCTACAAACTTGCTTGAGGCGGATAAACTGCGTTACCAAGCCATCCAAGTTGACCACTTCGAACCTGGAGTGTTAGAGGCAAAAAATGCTCCAATAGAATCTGAAGTGAATGTCGCTTAGTCACTAATTTTCTAAGCAAAAAGGATGCTTTTAGCATCCTTTTTTATTGCCCGTTGCTTGTCCTAAGTAAGATGAGACAAAGCTATTAAGTGGTGAATAGCGCAATACTAGGTTTTTAGCGAGCTGAAGGGGAAACAGTGGTAAGAGGGCATTAAAAAAGCCAGCGTTCGCTGGCTTTAAAGTTTGTTGTTACAGCGACTTATCCGTACGCGAGTCTTTAAGGCTTTGTTTAACTTTACGTAGATTCTCGCGGAACTTCTCGCCTCGGCGTAAGGTAAAGCCGGTAGCTAGTACGTCAATTAATGCCATCTGTGCAATTCGAGAAGCCATTGGCATATATACATCAGTATCTTCTGGCACGTCCATCGACAAGACTAAGTTACATTCTTTAGCTAACGGAGAGTCTTTACTGGTAATGCCGATAACCGTTGAATCGTTTTGTTGGGCTAGCACTGCAATATCAATCATTGCTTTGGTGCGGCCGGTATGTGAAATCAAAATAATCACATCTTCTTCGGTAGCCACAATACAACTCATGCGCATCATTACTACATCGTCAAAATAACTCACGGGCACATTAAAGCGGAAGAACTTGTTTAATGCGTCTTGAGCAACCGATGCAGAAGCACCTAAACCAAAGAAAGAGATTTTCTTGGCTTGGGTCAATAAATCTACAGCGCGGTTTACCGCATTAGGGTCTAAACTGTTTTTTGCTGCTTCTAGGCTAGCCATAGACGATTCAAAAATCTTAGAAGTATAGGCTTCTGGGCCATCTTCTTCGTCAACATGGCGGTTAACGTAAGGCGTACCATTGGCTAAGCTTTGTGCTAGGTGCAGTTTAAAATCTGGGAAACCTTTAGTGTCTAAGCGCCGACAAAAGCGGTTTACTGTCGGTTCACTTACGTCAGCGAGTTTTGCTAATGCAGCAATACTTGAATGAATCGCCGTTTGAGGGGAGGCGATAATAACCTCAGCAACCTTACGTTCTGATTTGCTGAAGTTTTCTAAATTTTTAGTTATTTTTTCAAGCGTATTCATAATATCCGTTATTTTTAGCGCATTTGTTATGTCGACGTTGTCAAATGTAATAATTTTTCAACAAAATTATATGTCATACAATTACACAGACACTTTAGTAAAACAAGCTGAATTATGAGCAATCATAGACCAGGGAGGGATTTTATAGTTTGAGCTAGGTCTAATATCTTTGAAAATGAGTATGCAATTAGTAATTTACTAACGAAATTCTAGAACAAAAGCGGTAAAATTTGACGACATAAATATAGTACAGCCATCTTAATCACAGTTTGTTAGGATGCGTAATAATATTTTTCTATTTTTTGAACTTGGTATGAAGGAAAACAAAATGGCCGGTTTTGGTTTAATCGCCGACGTAGGTGGTACAAATATTCGCTTAGCTCTAGTTGAACTTAAAACAGGTGAAATAGGGCGTTTAAAAAAGTATTTATGTGCTGACTACCCAAGCATCGCTGACGTGATTTCCCTGTACCTAAAAGAACAGCAAGAAACAGTAACCCAAGCTTGTGTCGCCATTGCTTGTCCTACCGATAAAGATTGGATCGCAATGACCAATCACAGCTGGGCATTCTCTAAGAAAGAAGTACAAGAACAATTAGGCTTCGAAGGATTCCACGTAATTAACGATTACACTGGCATCGCGATGTCTATCCCAACTTTGACCGACGAGCAAAAGATTCAAGTTGGCGGTGGCGAAGCTAAAACAGGTGCGCCAATTGCCGTTTACGGTCCAGGCACAGGTTTAGGTGTTGCTCACTTAATCCATCACGACAGCGAGTATGTATGTATTCCGGGCGAGGGCGGCCATGTAGAGTTTGCTGCTAACGACGAGAAAGAAGCGCACGTATTGGCCTTTTTACAAAAACGTTTAGGTCATGTATCGGCAGAGCGTTTGTTGTCAGGCCCTGGCTTAGTAAACATTTACGAAGGCTTAATGGACATGCACGGTAAAACGGCTGAAACATTTGAGCCTTCAGACGTGACTACTCGTGGACTTGACGGCAGCTGCCCAGTTTGTGTTGAAGCAATGGAAGTATTCTGCCGTGCTTTAGGCTCGTTTGGCGGTAACCTAGCGCTTAACATGTCTACCTTTGGCGGCGTATATATTGCCGGTGGCATCATTACTCGCTTTATGGATTTCTTCAATAACAGCGATTTCCGCAAGCGTTTTGAAGATAAAGGTCGCTTTGTAGATTTTGTCGCCAAAGTACCGGTTTATATTATTACCGAAGAGCAACCAGGCTTACAGGGCGCTGCTGCTTACTTACGCCAAAGTAACGGCTACCGTATTTAGGCTTTATAGCGGTTTAAAGAAAAAGAAGCTTCGGCTTCTTTTTTTGTTTGAGTCAGCAAAAATTGTTTAAGAACTCGGCAGTTGCCAGTATTTAGCCAAAAAGTTATTGACCCAAACTTAAGTGATCCGTAATCTAGCGCCTCATTATTGCTAAGCGCAATAAGTCAAAAAAAGGTGACGTGTCCGAGTGGCTGAAGGAGCACGCCTGGAAAGTGTGTAAGGGGCAACCCTTCGAGAGTTCGAATCTCTCCGTCACCGCCATCTTCAAGTTTAAAGACGTCCAAGGACGTCTTTTTTCTTTTCTGAAATAAATTACCAACATTATTTACCTTGCTTTTATTGGCTAATTCAATCTGTAAAACTTTTGCTGCCCGCTTAACTTAAGGCCGCAGAGTAAGCAGACAGTGCTTTGAAAGTTCATGATGGATCCGGTCCATCAATGGTGAGTAACGCTGTCAAATCCTCTTGATTAATATGCCTGCATCGCAACAGGGCGATATTAACTAGAGGTAGGTATGTTTCAATCATTTATTCAATTTGGACAGCAAGTTTGCGTATCTGCAACACTTGCTTGTTTAAGTAAAAACGCGGGAGGTGCGCTATGAGCATCGCCCAACAATTAATCCAAAGCTCTCCGTATATTGCTTTGTTCGTCACTTTGGCGCTTGGCTATTTGATAGGTAAGATCACCATTGGTCGCTTTGTACTAGGCGGCGTTGCCGGTACTTTATTAATGGGTGTAGTCGTTGGTCAACTTGGTGTTGATATTGACCCTGGTGTAAAAAGTATTTTCTTTGCATTGTTTATTTATGCAGTAGGTTTTCAAGGTGGTCCTCAGTTCTTTGGCGCGTTAAACCGCAAAACCGTTAACGTTATTTTGTCAGCCGTTGTTATGACAAGCGTTGGTTTATTTGTGGTGTTAGGTGCTGCTTGGATGTTTGACCTTGACCGTGGAACGGCAGCTGGTTTAGCAGCTGGTGGTTTAACTCAATCTGCCATTATTGGTACCGCTGGAGATGCCATTGGCAAACTAGGTGGTATTACTGAAGAAGCCAAAGCCTTAATGCAAACTAACGTGGCTGTAGGTTATGCAGTAACTTACATCTTTGGTTCACTTGGTCCAATTTTGATGGTGACGTGGATTATCCCAACATTGATGAGGTGGGACATTCGTAAAGAAGCTATAGAACTTGCCGAGAAACAAAACGATGGTAAAACCGCGTTGTCGGCTGGTGAATTTAACGCGATTACAGCCTTAGACTCACGTGCTTATCGTATCGATGGTAATAGCGCGCTATTACATAAAACCATCGCTCAAGCTAACGATAGCTTGATTGATACAGCAATCGAGTTAGTGCAGCGTGAAGGTGAGGCGCTAGCTTCAAATGAGGTCACTTTTAGAGAGAATGATGTAGTAATAGTGACTGGTCGACGCTCTGCAGTTAAGCAGCAGGCAAGCTTGTTAGGTGAAGAAATTGATATTCCTAGTTCGGTAGAATTAGTTGAAGAAAATCGCCAACTTATTGCTACTAACTCTAAGCTAATCGGTAAAACTCTTGGACAAATTAAACAGCTAGCGCAAAAGTCGTTAACTCGTGGGGTGTACATCACTGATGTAAATCGTGGCGGAACTAGCCTAGAGGTAAATGCTGATCTAGTCATTGAAAAACACGATATTGTGCAAATTACCGGTAAAGCGGCAGACTTAAACCGTGTTGCAAATAACATTGGCCAACGTTTAGGTTCTGCCTATGTGACAGACTTTGTATTGTTTGGTCTTGGTATGGTTGTTGGTTTACTTATTGGTTTAATCAACTTCAAAATTGCTGGTATTCCCGTAACTATTGGTTCTGGCGCAGGCTGTTTGATATCGGGTCTAATGGTTGGCTGGTTACGCAGTAAAAACCCTAAAGTTGCTTCGTTCCCAATGGGTGCATCAAACTTTATTCGCGACTTTGGTTTGGCAGTGTTCGTGGGCATTGTTGGCCTGCAGGCTGGTCCTCAAGCAATTGACGCCATCCGTGAGCACGGCTTAACCTTACTTATGCTAGGTGTAGGTGTTACCTTAATTCCGCAAATTGTGGCTTTCTTCTTCTCTTATTATGTATTGCGAGTAAGAAACCCTATTGAGGCGCTAGGTGCTATAGCCGGTGGTAGAAGTGCTAACCCAGCGTTCGCAGCTTTGTTAGAAAAAGCTGGCAACGCAACTCCAGTATTCTCGTTCACGGTTACCTACGCAATTGCAAACGTATTGCTTACATTGTGGGGCCCAATCATTATCGGGATAATTACCACTAACGTTGGCTAATACGCTAACGCTAATTAAAGGGGCTCACTCATGTTTGCCTCTTTGATGCGGCAAGTAGACTGCCCTTAATAAATTACCCAGCAGCAAGTTCCTCACGGAGCTTGCTGCTTTTGCGTTTTAGCTGCTAATCATTATGCATTGCTTACATTGGCGGTTATTTTTTTGCGCTGAAAACAATGCTTGTGTGATTCTAATATAAAGTTACCAGCGATTAACCAGCTGCGGTTTAGCGCTTAACTGCCAAGCACTTACTCGAAAGGCGTTCGTCTTTCCTCTTTGTTTTAAATACGATTTTAATCAATGCTTTAGCTATCTAATATTTAAGCTGATTTAGAGCTTACAAAGTAGAATAAGCCTGGTTTTGTGGAGTTGATGGATCTGATCCTTCATTGGCGATTAACTCGATTTTTCTCTGTTACTTAATATACCTCCATCGCCAAGGCAGTTGCCTAGTGGACGAAAAGTAAACACTTAATCAGAAGGTATATAAAACATGTTAAACATCGATTTCTCTCAATTTGCAGACTTAAGCCCATTTGAATTAAAAGACAAATTGATCGATCTTGCTAACACCGTTCCAGATCGTGCATTGCTAGACGCAGGCCGTGGTAACCCTAACTTTTTAGCAACTCTTCCACGTAAAGCATTTTTGCGTTTAGGTGACTTCTCTGTTGAAGAAGCGGAACGTAACTACGCTTACCTAGATGGCGGCTTCGGTGGCATTCCTAATGGAGAAGGCATTGTTGAACGTTTTGATACCTTTGCAAAGCAATATGGTGATAAAGAGGGCGTTCAGTTTATTCAAAAAGCACTAAGCTACGCTAAAGATCGCTTAGGCATTGAAAAGCATGATTTTCTTAACGAGTTAGTATTGGCGTTCTTGGGTTGTAACTACCCAGTACCTTCTCGCATGCTAAGAAACATTGAAAAAGTAGTTAAGCAATACATTGGCGAAGAAATGTATGGTTCTATGCCAATGACCACTAACTTTGATTTGTTTGCCACAGAAGGTGGTACTGCATCAATGACTTACACCTTCGCCACAATGTTTAATAATGGTTTATTGAAAAAAGGTGACAAAGTTGCGCTTATCACACCTATTTTCACCCCTTACTTAGAGATTCCAGAGCTTGCTGAATACGAACTTGAAATTGTTGAGCTACGCCTAGATGAAACTACCTGGCAGCTTCCTGAGTCTGAGATTAACAAGTTAGCCGATACCGACATTAAATTACTTTGTGTAGTTAACCCAGCTAACCCTGCATCAGTTAAAATGTCTGATGAAACGCTAACCTTGCTATCTAACTTTGTTAATAGCCAACGTAAAGATCTGTTTATTATTACAGATGACGTATACGGCACATTTGCTGATGACTTTGTGTCGTTATTCGCAACACTGCCTTACAACACCTTGTGTGTTTACTCATTCTCTAAATACTTTGGTGCAACTGGCTGGCGCTTAGGCACTATTGGTATTCACGAATCAAATGTATTTGACGATGCGATGCGCGCACTACCAGAGCAGCACCAACTCGCTCTAGATGATCGTTACAAAACGCTAACGCCAACTCCACGTGATATTAAATTTATTGACCGTATCGTAGCAGACAGCCGCGCAGTAGCTCTAAACCACACTGCAGGTTTAGCCTTGCCTCAACAAGTACAGATGGCGCTATTTTCATTAACTTGCTTAATGGACATGGAAGACAACTACAAAGCGGCTTGTAAGCGCATTATCCGTGAGCGTTACCAAACTTTATACGGCGCAATGGGTGTAGCAGTTGAAGAAGATAAAGACCGTGTTGATTACTACACACTACTAGAGCTAGACACTATTGGTGGCAAGCTTTATGGCGACGAATTTGTTCGCTGGTTTAAAGAAAGTGGTAAAGGTCAATACTTCCTGTTCCGTTTAGCCCAGTCTACCGGAGTAATTTTACTTCCAGGTAAAGGCTTCGACACCGTGCACGCTTCTGTACGTGTTTCATTGGCTAACCTAACTCATCATGAGTACGAGTTAATTGGTCGTGAAACTCGCAAAGTACTAGACGAGCATTACGCTGAATTTAAAGCGCAATAAGCCCTGCTAAGGAGGCGCGATATCGCGCCTCTACCTTTTTTAGTCAAGTAGAGAAGTCGCATCATGAAAGGCATTATTTCTGTTCAATCCCATGTAGTTTATGGTCACGCTGGAAACAGCTCTGCAGTATTTCCACTACAGCGTATGGGCTTTGAAGTTTGGCCCGTTCATACGGTTCAATTTTCTAATCATACCCAATACCGTCAAGGTTGGACCGGTCAAAGTTTTCCAGCCAACGAAATCACCGATTTAGTTAAAGGCATTGACGCAATTGGTCAGTTAAACCAATGCCAAGCTTTAGTATCTGGATATCTAGGAAGTGCTGCTCAGGCTGAGTCTTTACTGGCTGCTGTTGCTGCAGTTAAACAGGCTAACCCTAAAGCTATGTATGTTTGTGATCCTGTAATGGGGGACCCAGATAAAGGTTGCATTTTAGCCGAGGGGATTAGCGAATACTTAGTTGAAAATGTAATGCCAAAAGCAGATGTGATTGTGCCTAATCAATTTGAACTGAGTCGTTTTGTAGGCATGCAGATTACTAATCTACAAGATGCCATTGATGGGTGTAACCAAGCCTTAGCTAAAGGTCCAAAAGTAGTTTTGGTTAAACATCTTCATAGTTTAACTAATGGGCAGTTTAGCATGATGATGGCCGACGCCAGCGGATGTTATTTAGTTAAGCGTCCTCAATTGGAATTTGAAAAAGCACCAGTAGGCGTAGGCGATTTAATCTCAGCCTTATTCACCGGAGGTTTATTGAAAGGTTGGCCGCCAGTTATGGCTTTAGAGCACGCTAATAATGCTAGTTATGGTGTTCTAAAAGCAACCCAACATAATGGCGAGTGGGAATTACAAACCATTTTGGCACAAGACCAGCTCAGCGAGCCTCACTACAGCTTTTCAGCAGCAAAAGTGGCTTAAGGAAACCTAATGTTGAACTTATACAAATTAACATCAGTGTTACTGCTAGCTACAGTGCTAAGCGCTTGCTCGTCTAGCCACGGCTTAGATAAACGGGTGAGTGAACTTAACTATCAGCAAGTTGAGCTAACTGGCGATACTTCCTCTAAGGAACCACTGCGTTTTTGGGGAAATCAAGCACCAGACTTTCTTTACGATGAAGTCACCAAAACAACGGTACTAAGTTCAGATTCTGATTCATTGAATATTCTTGCTTTATCTGGCGGAGGCGCAAATGGTGCATTTGGAGCGGGAGTCGTCAACGGTATGTATCAAACTGGAAATTTGCCCGACTTTAGCATCGTAACTGGCGTAAGTGCCGGTGCACTGATTGCGCCTTTTGTATTTGTTGGAGGCGACGAGATAGAAGTAATGAAGCAAGTCATGCTGGGTATTAGCGATAAAGCTATCCTAGCCAATCGAAATTACTTAAATGCCATTTTTAAAGATGGTATAAGCACAGGCAAGGGCCTTAATAGCTTTATTGAGGCTACGTTTGATGAGCAAATGATCGCCAAGATCGCCGCTAAACATAACAGTGGTAAGCGTTTGTTTATCGGCACTACGCATTTTGACTCAGGTAAGCAAGTGGTGTGGAACCTGGGGCAAATTGCTGCAAGTAATCATCCTCAAAAAGACCTGCTCATTCACCAAGTTCTGGCTGCCAGTTCGTCTATACCAGGGGTTTTTCCTCCGCAATTTGTTGATGTAAGCATAAACGGGGAAGCGTTAGAAGAAATGCATGTAGATGGTGGTCTAAGTGCTCAAATGTTTGCCGACCCTGCAGGTTTTGATTACGGCAAAATTGCCCAAGCTTTAGGCATCAATAGCTCGCCAAATATTTATATAGTGCGTAATGGCCGGTTAGATTTACCTTACCAAACACTAAAAGACAAGGGTGTTCAGCTACTAGGGCGCAGTGTGCAAAGCTTAACCTTGAATCAAAACCGCGGAGATCTGTATCGGATTTTGTATTTTAGTGAGAAACACAACTTTGATGCTAAGTTCACCTACGTAAGCGAAGATTTTACCAAAGTTAAAAGTACTAAAAAGATGTTCGACCAAGACTATATGCAGGCCTTGTATAACTACGGTTATCAAAAAGCAATTAAGCAACAGTGGTATACCGAGTTGCCTTAAGGTTTATCTCTAAGTACTAAGCTGCTGTGTGGGTAAGGCTGGTTGGCTTAACTTGTTTTGCCCAATTCCTTGGCAGGATACCGCTCACCTGTTAACCGCAGCATTGCTCTATTTATTGAAGCTAAGGGGTCGGCTCTATTCGGTTAGTACCCGGTTAATAAACGAAACGCTTGCCGATGAACGGCTAGGGATGCCAATTGGTCGATTTCACCTTACTGAATAATTTTTAGTCCATTCGGGTAATAAAGGTTTGCTCGTCATCCACAAATGCCACAAAGCCGCCGTGATAGATAAACACTCTGCCTCTACCCTCAACCAGGCAGGCGAGCTGTGGATTCAAATCTTCTTCGTTATCCTGACTTTGAAAAGTGCCGGTATCGGTGATTATGCCGCTGAGTGTAGGCAAATACCCATAAGTACGCTTGGCTTGATCAATCAGGTTCAATTCGCTAGTGGTAGAGAAACAAGAGGGAATCGCGCCGGCTTCTTCGATAAATAGTGTTTTCAGTTCTTCAAAAGCTGTAATCACCAGCCAGTCGATGCCATTTACATGATGGATAAACATAGAGTTTCTCGGTAATTCTGATGCTGAGATTTTATCACTATCAGAGGAGAACGTAGTAGTGATTTAGTGACTAAAAGGCAGTAATGCTGTGCGAATACCTGCCTTCACTGGACCTACTTGAAACACGTTTTTTGTCCAAAAAGAAGATAGTATTATGCTTACTTTCGAGCTGTATTAAGACTCGTTACTTTGTAAGTTATTTATATTTATTACTTCAGTCTTCTTTCGTTTATGTAGTCGACGACTAATGATTCAATTTCTTTCTTAATTTCTACTACCGCTTTCGAGCGCGGCGCCCAAAGCGCAATTGGAAAGCGAAAATCCTCTTTTACTTCTTCTAAGTTTAGTTTTTGCAATTGTAGTAAATCGCCAAGACCTTCAATGGTTACTCTAGGCAATAATGCCCAGCCCACACCTTGTTGAACCAAGCTAAGTAATAATGAGTAGTCTTCGATAACTTCATAGTCGGAGGAGAGTAAGATTTTTCTTGATATATCGTCATCTAAATAAGCTTTCAAAATTAATTGTTTACTGGTCTTTAGCGTACTAAATAACTGATTGCTAGGCAGCGATGTTAGTGGACTGGTTTTAGCAGCATATAATCCAAAGGTAAGGTAGCAAAGAAAGGTGATATCGAAGCTAGTAATAGGGGTTCGTTGGTCTACGTTTACAAAGCCGATTTGTATAGAGTCATCCTCTATCCCGGCTTTTATTTCATCTTTGGTTTTTATTAGAAAGTTAACGGTCATGGCTGGATATTTTTCTAATAGCAGCTGACGAATGTTAACTAATAGTTCGCTGGGGATAAGGCTGGTATAGCCAATCGTAAGGCTTTCGAGTTGGCCATAAGACAAGCTAAGGGCAATTTTATTAAAGGATTTAGCTTGCTCTATGGTTACTTTGGCGTAGCTATATAGCATTTGCCCTTCGCTGGTTGGGTTGGCGCTTCTGCCAACCCTTTCAAATAACTCAACTGCCAGTTGATCTTCAAGGTTGGTGATCACTTGCCCAATGGTGGTTCTATGTTTGTTGAGTTTTACTGCCGCTTCGCTAAACGAGCCTTTTTCATAAACCGCTACAAAGGCAGCAAGTTGCTCCAAGCTAAAATGCATGAGGATTTGATCCTTCAATTCCGATTATCTCTGAAGAAAGCATAGCACTATTCTAGGCAGCAATATAAATACCACTTGTGCTGTTAAAGAGTGAGCTCATGACAACTAAACCTAGTTTTACCCGCAGCGCACTAATGGCTAACGTTGGTGCGGTGGCTACGTCTTTGCGTATAGCGTCTAAGCAAGAAGCGCTATACCTTGAGCAAAGGTATAGTCAAATGATTACACCAGGCGCAGAACCTTTACTGCCGGTATCTGCTGCATTAAAGGGGTTTTCAGTAGAGCAGTATAGGCAAGCACATAAAAACTTTAGTCCCAATCATTTTTTAATGGGGGGAGACGACGCTCTTATTTACAACTCGCATCTCAATCATTTTTTGCCTTCATCAAGCGCTAAACCACACCAAGTAGGCGACTCACTGCCGAGAAACATCAAGCCTTTGATTGGGGACTTAAGCATTAGCGGCGAGCAAACACCCGCAAGCAGTTTAAATGACTACATCTACCTGGCGGATAGCCGAGTACAGGGCTTAATTATTGTTCAAGCCGGCGAGGTGGTATTTGAACGGTATCCGGGTATGACCGCGGAACAAAATCATGTTTGGATGGGGCTATCTAGTTTGGCGATTAGCCTAGTGTTTGCACTACTTATCACAGAAGGAAAAATAGATGTAGACCGTTCTGTAAGCGTTTATTTGCCGGAGTTACGCTGCACTGCTTGGGATGGAGTAACTATTCGACAGGCGCTTAACGGAAACACTGGCCTAGACTTATCGCCGACACAGCATGCTTTGTTTGACCCAAAGTCTTATATTTCGCGCTTTATCGCCGCTGAGTTTGGACGAGCAAATAGCTACCCAGGGCATCAAGAAAGCTGGTTAGATGTGGTTAAGCAAATCAAAAAGTTCACTGGCGTTAGCTCCCATAGTCAACAAGGCATTAGCCCTGTAAGCCAAACTATTCTGGCCTATATTGCAGAAACCATAGACCAGCTTCCTTGGACGCAACTTTTTGAAAACCGCGTATGGGGCAGAGTTAAGGCCAAGGCGCCGATACTAGTGACTTTAGCGCCAGATGGAACCGCTTTATGTCATGATTTCATATTGTCTACGCTAGAAGATGCTGCGCGTATGGGAATGTTGCTATGCCCCAGTGGTTCAACAATATCTGCTAGTCCAGTATTACCTAGCAGCGTAATAAAAAGCTTCAGAACATCTAGCAAAATCGCTCGAAATAGCGCCTTGCATGCCTTTAAGTTCGACAAATGTTACGACGACGGCTCTCGCTATCTACAAGGCAGCTTTGGGCAGGGCATGTATATCGATGCTAAGCGTGATTTTGTTGCTGTGTATTTCTCTTCCAAGCCCTTTGAACCATTGGATAAGCCCAGTTGTTTGATGGAGTATTTACGCGCTGTTTCACAGCAGTTTCATTAGTGCTGAGGACTTGATCCTTCATTGGCGATTAACCATTAAAGTGTGGTGGCTTTAAGCTTTCTGCAATCCTTTCAACACGAAGACTTAACTATGTTCCATGAATATTTACCTAAAGAAATTGTGGTTGGAGAGATTTACTTTCCACCACTACTGATTGCGTTTGGTGTCGCCTATTTAGCTGCAAACTTCACTATGGCCTTGATTGGCCGTTTGGGAGGAATGAAGTACTTATATGTGCCGGCGCTGGTTGAGTTGTCACTACTAGTGATCTACACGGTAGCTCTTAGCCGCTACGTTTTTCCTGCTTAATAACAAGGCCTTTTCATGAAAACTAAAATACTAACGATATTGCTAATGGTTCTAGCTGCCACCTTAGCTGGTTTAAAGTATCAGCATTACTTGTCTAACCCTTGGACTCGTGATGCGCTAGTAAGAGCCAATATTGTGGAGATCACGCCTCGTGTTACTGGGCCAGTAACGTCTATATATATATCTGACAACCAACGGGTTAAGCGCGGTGAACTGCTGTTTGAGATCGATGACAGTGTTTATAAAACAGCAAGCCAGCAAGCCAGTGCAAATTTAGCACAGGCAGAAGCAGTGTTAGCTAGAGCAAACAACGAGCAACATAGAATGAGTGCCTTAGAAAAGCGCACTCCGGGCTCGGTACCAGTAATAACCTTAAACAACTTACAAAATGATGTACTGTCTGCACAGGCAAATGTTAAGGCTGCTTCTGCAGCGCTAGAAGCTGCGAAACTCAATTTAGGTTTTACCAAAATTTACGCCAGTAAAGATGGCTATATAACTAACTTTAATTTGGCTGAAGGGGCACATGTTGTTGCGAACCAACCGGTAGTGGCCTTAATTGATGAAACAAGCTTTTGGATTGAGGGATTTTTTAAAGAAACCGACATACAAGCTATGCAGCAGGGTAACCTAGCGCAGATCACCCTAATGAGTTACCCCGATACTCCACTAACAGGCCAAGTGACTAGCATTGGTTACGGTATTGCTCAGGCTGATGGCACTACCAGCACTCATATGTTGCCAAGCGTAAATCCAAACTTTGAATGGATACGCCTTGCACAGCGCCTTCCAGTTAAGATCACTGTCACGGAGTTACCCGCTAATGTGCAACTAAGGGTAGGTACTACTGCTTCGGTAATGATTAATAAGCAGGTAAACGCTAATGAACGCAGCTAGCATTAAAGCCATAAAGGTAGCTGCTAGTTTAAGCTTAACCATTGTTCTTGCATTAAGCTTTGGTTGGGAGAAGCCCTACTGGGGAGCGATTGCAGTAATAGTAATGGCTACAACAGAGAGTTATAGCCATGCCTTACATAAGGCAAGGCAACGTGTAATAGGCACAGCAAGTGGTGTAGTACTAGGTTTTACTTTATTAGCGTTATTTGGACAACAGCGAGAACTGTTTCTGCTTAGTGAGCTGGTACTTGGAGGCCTTGCTGCTTACATGTCTGCGCGCTCTCGTTATGCCTACGTATATAAAATGTCGTTTATAGTGGCAATTATTGTTGCTTTGGCCAGTGGTTTAAGTGAGAGCCTAAGCTTTAGTCTAGCGGTGCTTAGAGTGCAAGAAACCTTGTTGGGGGTGGTATGTTATTCGCTAGTCTTTAGCTTACTGTGGCCAGAGCTTAAAGATCCTAAAGCTCTCCCTAAGCAAGTTATTCGAACCAAGCAAGAGGGTGGATTACGGGCGTTTAAGTTTGTAGCAGTAACATTAGTCAGTTGGTCTTTATGGATTTACTTGCCAATACCAGGCGGATTTATGTTTCCGCTAATTGCTGCAACCTTGGGGCTTAGTCTGATTGAGTTTCCTTACCATTATCTTAATAAAATTTTGGGCTTGGTATATGTTTGGTCAGCTGTAGTGCTTAGTCAATATGTATTTGTGTTACCACTTTTAGATAGTGTGTGGCAGCTAGGGGCATTTTACTTTGTGAATGTGTTTCTTGTATGGCATTTTTTCCCTAAGGAAAACCAACTGCCAATGCGTATTCTGGGTGGTCAATTTTTGGTGCTACTAACGATGAACGCACAGCATTTAAGGCCAATATTTGACATTAACTCGTCTTTGCAAATGTTGTTGTTTCTAAGTCTAATTTTAATCACCGTTCGCTTTGTTGTTCATCTGGTTGAAACTTTTATGGCTAGCGACGCAGAGCTTCTTCATGAGTGAACTCATTACCAGCTTTATATTCCTTTAGGCGGTGTTCGAACCGCTTAGCTTTGTCTTGGTGTTTATCGAGTCGCTGATAAACACCTCATCCCCTAAAGCACCAAACAGCTATGAGAGCAAGGCTGGTGGCGGGCTAATACCAGATATTTTCACCAAGAACAGTGCACTTAGCAGCGTTGTTGTTTATTTCAACTTGTCTTTTGGGTTAGCGATTGTTCCGGCCAAAAACAAACTGAGGATTCGATCCATCAATGCTGATTAACGCCTTAAAGCTCCTTCTTTTATTCTACGCCCATTAACAGAGCGGGGAGTAGTTGCCAGCTCTATTCATTGGTCGACCTAACGTAATAGTTAGATATGGACGTTTGCTTATTCGTTTCGTTGATAAAACTTTTTGAGTTTTTCAATTTGGAACTGTAATGACAGCACTTAATAACACAACTTCTCGTTCTTGGCTTAAAGCAGCTTTGGTATCTAGTTTATTTTTTTCTACTAGTGCATTGGCTGAACATCAAGATACTTCTGACTTAGACAATGCAGCAGAATTTGCTGAGTTGCGAGATCTAAATATTCCTGAACATCTTCCAGGTCTAGCTTTGAGTGATTTAGGCCAAACGGATCACTTTGTAGAGCATGTTACTAAGAGCTTTACAGGCAAACACGGCACCGAAGCTACCGAATACTTTTTAGTGCACAGTACTGACCTTAAAGGAAGAATGAGCTTAAATATTCGTTACAAAGAAGAGAGCTTAAAACACCGCAAAGGTTTGCTTAAAGATATCGAAAAGCTTGCGATGACAGAATACAAGTTACGCCAATATGCCAGTACTTACGACAAAAGCTCCTTGCAGGTAGACCAGCAAGAAGATGGTAGTGCGACTGTGCGCTTTAACTTTTCTAAGTTTGCCTTACCACAGGATTTAGCGTTTTTCCGTTTTATGCAGGTAGAGATGACGGTGAGAAATGGCCTAGTTAAACAGATGGTGATTACCAACAGCGAACCCTTCAAACATGACTTAGGAAAGGTAAATGAGTATCGCCAAACCTTGAAGCTAGAAGTGCTAAATACTGGCGAGTACGTGATTAAGCATAAAACGGTTAATGCTAAAGGTGTATGTAAGGGCCACGACTGTGAACTAGACATGGAAATTAAACCGGTTGCTTTTTACGATGACGCTGCTGGCGCAATTATTAAAGATCAACAGTTGCTTTCTGAGATGTCTGATCCTCGAGTACGCGAAGAAAATGTGAAACTAGACAGGGTATTCCCTATTTTTGGCGACACCCTGCGTCGGAAAGGCATCGACTTACCAAAGCCTTTCGGCTTTTCTATGGCTTACCGTAGCCAAGAAACTGATTTTGATTTTACCAGCTTTAGCGTATTTGGCATTGATCCTGATATTTTAGGGATGTTTTTCGACCCAGAACAATCACATGCAGTGGTGAATACCGAGAGTTTTACCTTGCGTGGTGACGCCTACATATTGCCTTTTTGGAATGTATTTGGCTTCGTTGGAAAACTAGATGTAGACGCCGATGTTCTGGCCCACTTTAACGGGATTGACCTTTGTCTTGGTGTGGAAATTGGCGATAAGTGTATTGGTGAGCAAATCCAAGTTCCATCAGGTGACTTTCATGTACCTTTGCATCTTGAGTATGACTTACTAGGTGTAGGTACCACATTATCTGTTGGTTATAAGAATTTATTTGCCTCGGTAACGGGTTCATTAACTAAAACAAAAATGAAGGGTGCTGACGAATGGAGCGACGGTATTGTTACCGTGCAACCAATGTTGGGTTACCAGTTTCAACAACAGCGAGCACAGGTGTTTGTTGGTGCAGAGTACCAAGGTTATGACGATAACATGACCGGCACAGTGCGTTTTCAAGATATAGAAATGGATTATGACGTGGGTATTCGTAGTCAACGTTGGGCTGGCTTAATTGGTTTTAACAAAGAGCTAGGCCAAAACTACAATATCACTGGCCTTGTTAGTATAGGTAAAGACCGTAGCGCAGCAACCCTTAACTTTGGTTACCGATTCTAGTGGCTTATGGGCAAGGATGCCCATTTAGCAATCTTTCTCTCTATTTCTCATCTAGGTTTCCTTATGCATTTTGTTAAACAAATTGTAGCACTGCTGCTGCCTGAGTTTCGCCGTGGTCAACCTCTGGTATTACTTGGTTTATTTAGTTTACTGGTTGCTTGCTCCAGTGCTCCCCCGCCAATTAACCATGATCTAACAGCAAACTGGCAGCCTGAGACTGTTCCAGCTCAAGTGTATTTAATTCCTAATGGAAAAGAGGCTTTAGCTCATCGTGTTAATGCTGTTCGCCGGGCCAAGGCTTACGTTTTACTAGAGTATTTTACTTGGGACCATGACCTTAGTGGAGCTTACCTATACCGCGAGCTTAGAATGGCTGCTGATCGCGGCGTAAAGGTAAAACTAGTGCTTGATGACCTGCTTGAGTTTAATGATAAGTGGTTAAAAGTGTTAGCTGCGCACCCAAATATAGAAGTACGTATTTTTAATCCTTTTGAAGGGCGTGAACTTGGTTGGTTTAGCCGGATGTTTGATTTTCAGATCCATAAAAATAAACGTAATCATCGCTTACATGAAAAGCTATTGCTGGTGGATGGCGAGTTAATGATTACTGGTGGACGTAATATCGGCGATAGCTATTTTGAATACAGCAATAAAGCGAACTTTTTTGATTTGGATTTGTTAGTAAAGGGGGAAGTACTCGCAGCTTTTGAACAAAACTTTGAGGCGCTGTTTACTAGTGAGCAGGTTGTTGATGTAGAGATTTTACTTGGAAAGTTAGGGCAGGGAGAGCGTGATTATTTATTGGCTGATTTTGCAAAATTAGCAAAGAAACAGCCGCTACAGTTAAAGGAGATTGCCAATAGCGTCCAGTTACTCGCTGAGCCACAATTTATGCCTGTGGAGGCTACTGCATTATTCGACTCGCTGGAGAAAATGAATGATAAGCAGCCTTATCACCGTGTTCGTTTGTCTAAAGTCATTCAACAAAAACATGAGAAAGTTAAACATCTAACCGTCTCTACACCGTATTTGCTGCCTAAGGCTGTTGGGGAAAGTGATATCCAAGAATTTAGCCAACAAGGCGCTGAGGTGACAGCTGTGACGGCCGGTAAAACTGGCAGTGATTCAGCGTTTGTTGGTGCTTATTACTCGCCTTATCGTAAGCAGCTACTAGAAAAAGGCGTAACGGTTTATGAGTTTTCGCCAGAAAAGCACAAGGGTCAATCTAAGAGTTATTATCATGTGAAAGCATTGATTGTGAATAAACAATGTAGCTATGTTGGTTCTTCTAACTTTGATCCGAGATCTGATCATTTAAACCTGGAATTCGGTTTGTACCTATGCGGAGAGGCGTTTGCTGAGCAGTTAGAAGACTATTTGTTTAAAGATCGCGATAGTTATTTATGGCGCGTCAGCATAAACGAAAATGGCAAAACCGTTTGGCAGCAAGGCAAGCAGGAGAGGCTTAAATCACCAGGAAGAAAAAGCTCCGCAGCTATTGGTGATGCAATATACCGTTCGCTGGGTTTAGTTTACGACTTATAAGTTACCGGGCTTGTCGTTGCAGTTCTTCTAGCCAATGCTGATGATAATTGTTGATGTGCTTGGGAAGAAAAAACTTGGTGAACCAGCTTATGCCATTGCGTTGAGTTGTTTCTGTAATGATTGAACAGCCGCTGTCTTGGCAGTCGAGTTTCCAGGCATGATACATGTCGATGCTGCCAGATTTACCTTTCCATGCAATTTTTTTATTGGGAACAAACTCCACTACTGTGCATTTAAATTGGAGTTTTTTAGTTTTCCAAAGAAACACAGTGCCTTTTTCTAGCTCAAGTCCATTGCCGTTTAATAGTTGAACCGAGGTTGCTTTGTTTTCCCAGCTTGGCCAGCAGGGCGCTCGCACTAAACAAGCCCATACTTGCTCAGCGGGAACTCTAATAGGCACAGCGTTTTTAACGTGAATTTGTGCATGTTTGGGATGGTAGTACTCTGGCCAATCGATTTGAGTATTCACTTGCATGTAAGCTACCTGTTTAAAAGTCTATCGTTAACTCAATAATTATAGCGCTTAGTTGCTAGGCTTATTTTTCTGCTTACTCTGAAAAGACTCGCTAGACGTATTAGGTGGATACTAGCCAAATTCCAACACCTATCATTAAGGTTCCAGATATGCGATTTAATAACCTTACATTGCCACTTTTGTTCAAAAACAACCTTAAGGTTTTTCCACCGGTTGCATAAAGTGTCATACACACAAACTCAGAAATTAGAATGATGCCAACCAATACGGTTAATTGCAGGGGCAGGGCTTTATCCGCTTGGATGAAAGGTGGCAGTAAGGAGATCATAAAAGCCCAGCCTTTAGGGTTTGCAATGGCTGTAATAAAACCTTGAGTGGCTAATTGCCAATGGCCAACTTGTGCTTGCTGTTCGATTTTTTCGGGTATGGCCATTTTTCCGCGAGAGCGCCACATTTGGATACCTAGGTAGGCTAGGTAACCTCCGCCGATCCATTTAAGTAAGGTAAACACATCTGGGTAGCGCAGCATAATTGCGGCAACCCCAAGTACTGCCAACACAGCAACAATGCCTACTCCCACCATTTCACCGAGCATCATCCAAAATGTGCGGCGCAGGCCTATGGTCATGCCTAAGGTCATCGCTAGCGTCATACACATGCCGGGTGTGATTGAAACGAAGAAGAAAGTAGGGATAAAGATAAGTAGGGTAGACAGATCCATGGCTTAACCAACAGCATTTTTCAAAGGCTACAGTGTACTCTTTTTATGCTTGGATAAAAGGCATAGGAACCATGGTGGAAGGTTTTGTTAAATGAATCCTAGATAGTAATTTTGTTTCCTAAGCTTTAGAATTGCTCCGATAGCAGAGCTCTGCAAAATTTTTAACCAAGGAATCTTGAATGATCATTGCAAAAGACGACGTTGCCGTTTTTGAATACACCGTAACCGCTAATGGCGAACAACTTGATACTTCTGAAGGCAAAGAGCCTTTGGCAATTATTGTTGGTCACGGTCAGTTAGTACCTGGCTTAGAGCAAGCGCTTGTTGGTAAACAGGTTGGCGACAAGTTTGATGCAGATATTGCTGCCGAAAATGCTTATGGTGAGCGTAACGATAACCTTGTTCAAGCAGTGCCTAAGAGCATGTTTGGCGATGTTGAAGTGGAAGTAGGCATGCAGTTTCGCGCTACTACCGACGAAGGCGAGCAGTCGGTCATTATTATCGGCATGGAAGAAGACGAAGTGATTGTTGATGGCAACCACCCATTAGCTGGAATTGATTTGGCTTTCTCAATTGAAGTGACCGAAGTTCGTAAAGCAACTGAAGAAGAGTTAGCTCACGGCCACGTTCATGCAGAAGGCGGATGTGGCCACCACCACTAAGCTATTTATAGTTGGTCTTCTATTGGTAGAAGGCCAACTATCCAAGCCTGGAACTTTCGCCACGCACTGGCTTTAGGCTCGCTAGAGTAACGTATTTCCTCTTGGCCCCGCAAAGACTCTACCCATTCTAATTGCTGTTTTTGGTCCAGCTCAAGCAAATAGCTTTTATAGGGTAGTTCTTCATGCACGCCGCTAAATACTCGTTCTGCTAAGTTCGGGCAGGTAAGTAACAAACCCATTTCGGTATTTAGGTTGATGGAGCGAGGATCCCAGTTAAACGAGCCGATAAACAGCTTCTCTTCATCAATTACAAACATTTTGCTGTGCAAGCTTGCGCGAGAGGCGCCTTTACCAAAAAAAGCTAAGCGTTGCTTTTGCGAGGCATCGGGCTTAATTTCATAAACAAATACATTAGCCTCAACCAAGCGCTTGCGATATTTTTTATAGCCAGAGTGCACTGCAGCAACGTCGGTGGCAGCAAGCGAATTGGTTATTACGCTAACATCAATCCCTTTGTTGGAAAGCTCTATAAGCGCTTCGCTTCCTTCTTCTCCAGGTACAAAGTAGGGTGAACTCAGCAAAATGCTTTGTGTTGCGTCTAGCATTGCTTCCCCTAGATTTGTTGCAACATTTTGGGTGAAGCCGAAGTCCTTGTTGGGGTGGTCTACTAATAAGCGACCATCACACCAATATAAGAAATCGCGAAAGGATTTATCTTCGATGAGCTTGGCATAACGTCTATGGGCTTTGATAAAGGATTTGACGCTATGTTTGAAAATTTGCTGTTCTAAACGCCTATGCTGAGCTTGAATATCTACCTCTTTTGGATTTAAGGCTTCCATAGGGTAGCTTCTAATGTCGTTCCAATATAAGTCAAAGGCTTGGTTTACTTCGTCAACCACTGGGCCTAAAGCGATGGCGTCAATGTCTGCAAATTCAAGGTCGTCTTTTGCGCTAAAGTATTCGTCGCCAATGTTTCTGCCTCCTACCACGGTAATGAGACCGTCGATAGTAAGTGACTTGTTGTGCATGCGGCTGTTTAGCCGATTAAAATCACCGACCATATTGGTGGCGCGAAAGGTACGATCGTAGAATGGATTAAATACTCTTACTTCAACGTTGTCGTGCAGAGCTAGAGCTTTTAGTACATCGTCATAATTTGAGGTATTAATGTCGTCGATTAACAGCCTAACTCTCACCCCTCGGTCTGCGGCCAATAACAAATGGCCCAAGAATAATGCGCCGGTCATATCCTCTTTAATCATGTAGTACTGGGCGTCAATACTTAACTCAGCTTCTTCGATTAATGCAATTCTTGCTGCGAAGGCGCTTAAACCATCGGACAAAATAGCTATGCCATTTTTACCCGGTTGATATTGAGCAATTTGATTAACTTTAAACTGATTAAGGGAAGATGCATTAGGCTTAAGTGTGTAGCTTGCTTGCTTATGTTGTTGTATCAGTTCTTCTGGTGGGCGTTGGGCGCAGGCAAATAACAACTGACTTACTAAAAAGATAAGTAATAAATGAGGCAGGGGGCGTGGCAATTCCATTTGCATCTTCAATAAGTAACTTGCTAAATATTAAAAGAAATTTTAGATGAATTAGCGTCTTTTCGCTAGTGAGTTAAGCCAGCTTTACGCAGTAATTGTTAACTTGCTGTTAATCCGTTTCCTCGAGACTCAAATAACGTATATAATGTCGCGCTTGATTTTACGAGACCAATTTTTATGCAAACAGCGCCAAATCTATTTAAACCTGAAACTTGCGTGAATCGCCAGCGAGCCGCTGCGCCATTCTTGCCTATGTCACGTAAGGAAATGAAAACCTTAGGTTGGGATAGCTGTGACATTATTTTGGTAACTGGTGACGCTTACGTTGACCACCCAAGCTTTGGTATGGCGGTCATTGGCCGTATGTTAGAAGCCAAAGGCTTTAGAGTGGGAATAATTGCACAGCCCGAATGGACCAGCAAAGATGCCTTTATGAAGCTTGGCAAACCCAATCTATTTTTTGGGGTAACCGCTGGCAACATGGACTCGATGATCAACCGTTACACCGCGGATAGAAAGCTGCGCCATGATGACGCCTACACGCCTAATAATGAAGGCGGAAAGCGACCTGATCGCGCAGTAATTGTCTATTCGCAGCGTTGTAAAGAAGCCTATAAAGATGTGCCTGTAGTCCTAGGTGGCATAGAAGCGAGCCTGCGCCGTATTGCTCACTATGATTACTGGTCTGATAAAGTGCGTCGCTCAGTGCTGTTTGATGCTAAAGCTGAATTGCTGATCTATGGCAACGCCGAGCGACCATTGGTTGAAGTTGCTTACCGCCTTAGCGAAGGTGAAGACATTAGTGAGCTAAATGACGTTCGTGGAACGGCGATTATACGTAAAGAAGCTCTACCAGGCTGGAGTGGTTTAGATTCAAGCCACTTAGATAAGCCTGGCAAAATTGACCCTATTCCTAGCCCATACGCTGAAATAGAAGAAAGCTGTGCCAGCAACGAAGCTGAGACTTTTGATCCGAAAGAAGCAGAAAAAGCCAAACCCATTGTTGTGCAATTGGAAAAGAAACGCCCATGGGAAAATGTGTACATTAATTTGCCGGCTTTTGAGCAAGTTAAAGTTAACCAAGTGCTGTATGCTCATGCGTCTCGAATTTTTCACTTAGAAACCAACCCTGGTTGTGCTCGCGCTTTAGCACAGCGCCATGGCGATAGAATTGTTTGGCTTAATCCTCCTGCCTTGCCATTAAGCACAGAAGATATGGATGGCGTGTTTGGTTTGCCTTATCAGCGGGTTCCGCATCCAAGTTATGGCAAGGCAAAAATACCTGCCTACGACATGATTAAGTTTTCGATAAACATTATGCGTGGTTGTTACGGCGGTTGTACTTTCTGTTCTATTACCGAGCACGAAGGGCGAATTATTCAAAGCCGCTCGGAAGATTCAATCATTAACGAGATCGAGCAGATCAGAGATCAAGTTCCTGGATTTACAGGCATTATTTCAGATTTAGGTGGCCCAACGGCCAACATGTATCGCCTCAATTGTAAAAGCCCTAAGGCCGAAGAAACCTGTCGTCGCCTATCTTGTGTGTATCCGAGTATTTGTCATCATATGGATACAGACCATACGCCTACTATCGATTTATACCGCCGTGCGCGTAAAGTTGAGGGCATTAAGAAGATCTTAATTGCCTCTGGCGTGCGATATGATTTAGCCATTGAAGACCCGCGCTACGTAAAAGAACTGGCTTTACACCATGTGGGTGGGTATTTAAAAATTGCACCAGAGCACACCGAAGAAGGCCCATTGTCTAAGATGATGAAACCGGGCATGGGCACTTATCACAAGTTTAAAGAGCTGTTTGATAAGTACTCAAAAGAAGCGGGTAAAAAGCAGTATTTGATCCCTTACTTTATCTCGGCTCATCCCGGTACTAAAGATGAAGATATGGTGACACTTGCGCTGTGGTTAAAGAAGAACAAGTTTAGACTTGATCAGGTGCAGAACTTCTATCCTTCACCGCTTGCTAACGCGACTACTATGTATCACACCGAGCGTAACCCGCTGCACAAAGTGAGTCACACTAGCGAGCGAGTTTCTGTTGCCAAGAAGGGCCGTCAGCGTCGCTTGCATAAAGCTTTACTGCGTTATCATGATGAGAAAAACTGGCCAATTATTCGTGAAGGCTTAACCAATATGGGCCTAACTAAGCTCATTGGTAGTGGCTTGCATCACTTAGTGCCTGCAGATAATAAGCGCGGCGGTCGTGGAGCTGGTAATCGTGGTTACAAAGGGGCGAAGAACAGTAACTTTGCCGCAACTCGTTTTACTAACAAACAGTTCAAGCAAAAGCGTTAATAATATAAGCGGCGTAAGCCGCTTTTTTTATATCAAATGTCTGAGCAGGTCTAAGGCTACGCAAAAGACTAGTGCGTAAACTGCCCATCTAATCAGTGAATACTCGTCGGCATTTAAGTTGTTAACAGGTTTAAAAAAAATACGTAATGGGTTTAACCAGTCTTGGTGGCGCTTTGCGTGTAAAAACACTGCCCTTAAAGCGAAGCTCATTGCCAGAATTAGGCATGCGGCTTCGCTTATAAGCAACACATCACTCATGGTAATTAGGCGATATGCTCTAGGTACATCACAGTGAGTTCTACGCGTGATTTCGCATTAAGCTTGCGCAATAAACTCTTCACATGCACCTTTACCGTTCCTTCGGTAATTTTAAGCGTTGATGCAACTTCGCGGTTACTGGCGCCTTTAGCGATTTCGTTAAGGGTTTGTAATTCACGTTTGGTAACGGATTCTAACTTTTCTGCAAATTCGTCAGTTTCGTGCAAGCAGCTAAGGAAGGGCATTAACTCTTCGCTTAGTACTTGTTTACCTGCTGCAGCTTGTTTTAGTTGTTCATGTAACTGCTCTGGTTCCATATCTTTAAGCAGGTAGCCATCGGCCCCGGCGTTAATCAGTTTGATTACGTCTTGCTTAGAATCTGACACAGTGAGAATAATGATGGTAGAGCTAACTTGTTTTTCACGCAGTAGCTTTAAAGTATCTAAGCCAGATAGACCCTTCATGTTCAAGTCTAACAGCACCACGTCGGGTTCAAGTTCGCTGCAAATCTCTACAGCTTGCGCACCACTGCCTGCTTCAGCAACAACGTTAAACTCAGGTTCGATGCTCAAAAACTGCACAATGCCTTTACGCATTAATGGGTGGTCATCTACAACAAGAATGTTGATTGGGTCGCTCATAGCTTGCAGGATCCTTAATTACTCTTTCTTGGAAAGGTTAGTTTAACCGAAACACCACCGGACAACGATTGCTCAAAACGAATATCTCCATCTAAACGCTGAGCACGTTCTTGCATAATTTGCAGTCCGTAATGGTCGTTAACTTGTTTTAGTTTGCCGCCCTGTAAGCCGTTATCCGCTACTTCAACAGAAATTAACTCAGAGTCGCCAATACATTTAACCGAAATTTTATCACAGTCAGCATGTTTTAAAGCGTTTATGATCGCTTCTCGAACAATTTGTATTATGTGAATTTGCTTATCTGCTTCCACCATATCGTTTGAGATGTTGGTTTCAAGTTCAATGGCTTGAGCGTGCTGGGTATTTAGTTCTTCTACTAATACTTGCAGCGATTCAACTAGCAGTGCGTTCTTGATGGTTAATCTAAAGGTTGAGAGTAGCTCGCGCAATTGTATGTAGGCGGCACTTAGTACTGACTGGATTTCTTGACTAATGGCTAAGCTTTGTTCGCTATCACTTGGATTCTGTTTAAGCTGGCGCTGCAATAGGCTTGTTTGAATTTTTAAGTACGATAAAGATTGAGCTAATGAGTCATGTAACTCTCGAGCAATGGTGGCACGCTCTTCCATTAAGAGCAGTTTTTGCTTTTGTAACAAGCTTTGTTCAAATCGCAGTACTTTAGTTACCGTGCGGCAATAACTGGTGACAATGGCTGCTCTATCTTGTGGAACGGTTGGCAACTGCAAAGAACCATATTGCTCTTGATTAAGTTGTAGTGATATGGGCTCTTCAAATTGCACCGGTTGTTGCCCTAACTCTACCTCTATGTCCAACTTGTCGATATATAGTTTGGCACTGTCTATTCCTAGGGTTTCGCAAAGAAGCTTTAGCGACTGATCCAGGTGTTCTTCATTTAGGGTGCTGTTAAACAGAGTTTGCTCTAGGTTGTATAAGAAGTTTAGGTCACGGTTGGCCCGACGCAGCTCTTTGGTTTTAGCTTTAACTTGATTTTCAAGGGTTTGGTAAGAGTGCTCTAAGTCCTGCGACATAGACATGATCCCCTTGGCCAAGGTTTCCATTTCAATACTCGCATAGCGAGTTGGTACAGAAATTTTAAAGTCACCCTGTTGCACTTGTTTGGCTGCTTCTACCAATCGATAAATGGGTTTGGAAATATTACGTTGAATGTACCAAAGCGTATAAACTGCGATAAAAGTGATGATGGCAAAAGCGATTAATTGAAGCAGGGTAAGGGAGAATACTTTGGATTCTGAGTTATATTGAGTTTCTGCAACAAATTGGTCGATTAGGTCGACAAATCCCACGATCTGACGGTCAAATTCTTCGATATTCCTTTCGATAACAAAAGGCTTTAATTGTACCCACCGTTGTTTTACTTCTAGGTAGCGCTGTGCGATGACATCGTTATGTTTAGCCGCTTTAGTTAAAGCGTCACTGTTTAGCGAGGTTTCAAATTGCAATATTTTTCGTTCTACTTGTTGGTCGTAAACGTTTAACGCGTGTGCCATTCGATAACTTTGCATACGTAAAGAGCCGGCAATGTTAATCGCTTCTGCATCGTTTAGGCTGTTTACTAAGGTAGTTAATGAGCCAATGGCCACTAGGGCAAATAGAAACATCATCACACTTAACAAGCGGATTACCGCTGTACCAATCGAGCGTTTACCAAAAAAACGTTTCAAAAATAAGTCCTTTTAATTCAACAAGGTTAACCGACAAGTATCACAAACCCAGTGTAACCGTTTAAGAAAGCACTTAACAAATTAAGATTTATTGCTTAGCATTAAAGTATCACCGAAGTC
This sequence comes from Agarivorans sp. Alg241-V36, assembly GCF_900537085.1. Classification (NCBI taxonomy): domain Bacteria; kingdom Pseudomonadati; phylum Pseudomonadota; class Gammaproteobacteria; order Alteromonadales; family Alteromonadaceae; genus Agarivorans; species Agarivorans sp. Alg241-V36. The sequence goes on from NZ_UNRE01000005.1 coordinate 446,836, forward strand.
TAAATCGACCTAAGTCACAATGATATGGCGTTTAGACCCTTAGCATCGACTAAGCAGGGTAGAGTGCAGAAATGACTTTGCCTCCCGCATTTGGAAAGGTTGATTTATGTTATCGGATTCATTTTCCCGAAAATTTTTCTATTTGCGTTTGTCGCTTACCGACGAATGTAACTTCAAGTGTAACTATTGCTTACCTGATGGTTATCACTGCGAAACGCCCCATAGTAATCTCAATTTATCCGAGATAGCCCAAATTGCGCAATGCTTTGCAAAATTAGGCACCAACAAGATTCGCCTCACCGGCGGCGAGCCAAGCCTAAGAAAAGATTTAGTCGATATCATGGAAGTATGCGCAAATACGCCTGGTATTAAACAACTCGCGATGACCACTAACGGCTTCAAATTAGCCAATCATGCCAAGCGTTGGAAAGACGCTGGCCTAAGTCATATTAATGTGAGTGTAGATAGCTTAGATCCTCGTCAGTTCGAATTAATCACCGGCACTAAAACCTTTACTAAGGTAATGGCCGGGATTGATGCGGCACTTGAACAAGACTTTGCTGCGGTAAAGCTTAATGCCGTGCTTATTAAGCAAATGGCTCAGCAAAATTTTCGCAAGTATTTAGAGTGGATTAAAGACCGCCCGGTTGAAGTTCGCTTTATCGAGTTAATGCAAATGGGTGATCAACCTGATTATTTCCATAAACATCATATCGCTGGTTCCGGTTTTAAGCAGCTTTTGTTGAACGAAGGCTGGGAGCAGCAAATCCGCGCGCACAATGCTGGTCCGGCGCAAGTTTTCCAGCACCCCGATTACGCAGGGAAGATCGGCCTTATCATGCCGTATTCAAAAGACTTCTGCGCTACCTGTAATCGCCTACGAATTTCTTCGCAAGGTAAACTGCATTTATGTTTATTTGGAGAGGAGGGAGTAGAGCTACGTGATCTTTTGCAAGACCCTTCTCAATTAGCGCCTTTAAGCCAGCGAATTGAAGACGCATTACAAACCAAAAAAGTTAGTCATTTCCTCCACGACGGTAATACCGGCGCTACTCCTCATCTCGCATCAATAGGCGGATAAGTTTTAGTGCGTGATAGAAATCACGCACTATACTTGATCTAAATCAATCATTTAGACAAACACCCCTTAAGGGGTATGTTTTTGATTGTTAATAAAATTTACGCTTAACACCAAGAAATTTAGGGTGGTTTTACCAGTAATGTTAAAGCCTGATTTCGTAAGGAAAATTGATGTCTGTAGACCTGTCTAAACGTCGTATGTTTAGCACTAGCAAAGCGATTCGCAGTAAACAACATCACTCTCTACCTTGGCTACAGCAGACTATTGAGTCTGGCTGTACTCAATGTGGAGAATGCATCAAAGCTTGCCCAGAGCAGATTATTGTTAAGGGCAATGGCGGTTTTCCAGCGGTTGATTTCACTAAAGGTGAGTGCACGTTTTGTTATGAGTGTGCCGCATCTTGCCCCGAGTCTTTGTTTCACCCGAAGCAGCAACCTGCTTGGTCTAATTCTGTTGACGTTAATGCTTCAAAGTGTCTGGCACAAAATGGTGTTTATTGCCGTACGTGTAGCGATACCTGTGAGCAAAGAGCAATCAGTATTAAGCCACTATTAGCGGGAAAAGCAGAGGTACACATTAATTCTGAGCACTGTAATAGTTGCGGCGCTTGTATTTCAGTATGTCCAAGCCAAGCCATTGAAATAAAGGAAGTTGGATGAACGAAGAGTACCATATTAGTAGTGCGGTGGTGTTGTGCCAACCCGACCGTATTAAAGAAGTCATTGACCAAATTAGTGATCTGGAAGGACTAGAAGTACACGGTTTTAACCCCGAGGGAAAAATTGTGGTTTCTATCGAAAGTCAGACACGCAATAACATCGTCACCACCCTAGAAGACATCGGAAAATTGGAAGCAGTACTGAGCAGCAACCTAGTATTTCACCAATTTGAACCAGCTAATGAGGAAGTATCATGAAATGGACTCGCCGACAGTTTGTTAAAGCGAATGCGGTAAGTGCCGCAGCCACCGTTGCCGGTATTAGTTTGCCAGCAAGTGCCACCAACCTAATTACTTCGTCAGAAGAAACTAAAGTGAAATGGGATAAAGCTCCCTGTCGTTTTTGTGGTACTGGCTGTAGCGTATTAGTGGGTTCTCAAAACGGCAAAGTGGTTGCCACCCAGGGTGACCCAGAATCTCCAGTAAACAAAGGCCTTAACTGTATTAAGGGTTACTTCCTTTCTAAGATCATGTACGGCAAAGACCGCTTAACAACGCCTTTGTTACGTATGAAAGACGGCAAGTTCGATAAAAATGGCGAATTTGCGCCGGTATCTTGGGATCAAGCCTTTGACATCATGGCTGAGAAGTGGAAAAAAGCTTTAGCCGATAAAGGTCCAACATCTGTAGGTATGTTTGGCTCTGGTCAATGGACAGTATGGGAAGGCTATGCTGCAGCCAAGTTGCATAAAGCAGGCTTTTTAACGAACAACATCGATCCAAATGCTCGCCACTGTATGGCTTCTGCTGTTGGTGGCTTTATGCGTACCTTTGGTATTGATGAGCCGATGGGTTGTTATGATGATTTAGAAGCCGCAGATTCGTTTGTGTTGTGGGGCTCTAACATGGCTGAGATGCACCCAATTTTGTGGTCTCGCTTAACCGATCGCCGTTTATCTGCGCCGCACGTTAAAGTGCATGTGCTTTCTACTTTTGAGCACCGCAGTTTTGAGCTGGCTGACAACGGCATGGTATTTACACCACAAACCGATTTAGCCATTCTGAACTACATCGCACACTACATCATCGAAAATGACAAAGTTAACTGGGACTTTGTAAACAAACATACTCACTTTAAGCGTGGCGAAACCGATATTGGTTATGGCCTGCGCCCAGAGCATCCATTACAGAAAGCTGCTGCCAACCCCGATTCTGGCAAAATGACCGATATGAGTTTTGATGAATATCGCGAGTTTTTACAAGATTACAATGTTGAAGCTGTTGCTAAACTTTCTGGCGTTCCCGCTGAGAAACTAGAAGCACTAGCTAAAGATTACGCCGATCCAAATGTGAAAGTGACTTCATACTGGACCATGGGCTTTAACCAGCACACTCGTGGCGTATGGGCAAATAACTCGGTTTACAACATTCACTTGTTAACCGGTAAAATCTCAGAGCCAGGTAACAGTCCGTTCTCGTTAACTGGTCAGCCTTCTGCGTGTGGTACAGCTCGTGAAGTAGGTACCTTCTCTCACCGTTTACCCGCGGATATGGTAGTTGCTAACCCTAAACACCGTAAAATAGCCGAAGATATTTGGAAGCTACCGGAGGGTACTATTCCTCCTAAGCCTGGTTATCACGCTGTATTACAAAACCGTATGTTGAAGGACGGTAAGCTAAATGCTTACTGGGTAATGTGTAATAACAACATGCAGGCTGCGCCAAACATCAATGAAGAAGGCTTACCGGGTTACCGTAATCCAGAAAACTTTATTGTTGTATCAGACCCATACCCAACGGTTACTGCTCAAGCTGCCGACCTTATTTTGCCAACAGCAATGTGGGTAGAAAAAGAGGGAGCTTACGGTAACGCTGAGCGTCGTACTCAGTTCTGGCACCAGCAAGTATCTGCACCGGGTGAAGCTAAATCTGATTTGTGGCAATTGGTAGAGTTTTCTAAGCGCTTTAAAGTGGAAGAAGTGTGGCCAGCTGAATTACTGGCTAAGAAGCCAGAGTATAAAGGCAAAACCTTATACGACATTTTGTATCGCAATGGTGTAGTAGATCAGTTCCCGGTTGAACAGGTAGATGCAGAACTTAACGATGAAGCAAAAGACTTCGGCTTCTACGTTCAAAAAGGCTTGTTTGAAGAATACGCAGAGTTTGGTCGCGACCATGGTCACGATCTAGCGCCTTTCGATACCTACCATAAAGTTCGCGGTTTACGCTGGCCGGTAGTAAATGGAGAAGAAACTCGCTGGCGTTTCCGAGAAGGTTCAGATCCATACGTGAAAGCGGGTGAGGAAGTAAACTTCTACGGCAAACCAGATGGCAAAGCGTTAATTATTGCTACGCCATTCGAACCTGCAGCTGAATCTCCAGATGAAGAATACGATCTTTGGTTGAGCACTGGCCGAGTGCTAGAGCATTGGCATTCGGGCTCGATGACTCGTCGTGTACCAGAGCTATATCGCGCCTTCCCGGATGCGGTGTTGTTTATTCACCCTGAAGACGCCAAACAGCGCGGATTTAAACGTGGTGATGAAGTGATGATTCAATCTCGTCGCGGCGAAGTTAAATCACGAATTGAAACTCGCGGCCGTAACCGTCCACCTAAGGGCTTGGTATATATGCCTTGGTTTGACGCTAAGCAGCTCACCAATAAGCTAACCCTAGATGCAACAGATCCTCTTTCCAAAGAGACTGACTTTAAAAAGTGTGCGGTTAAGTTAGCCAAGGTTTAACGCTATTAAAAGTATTGAAAGCAAAGTGCTTTCAATACTTCGCTAAAAATATTTGCCAAGGTGGCGGAGAGAGTATTATGAAAATGCGAGTTGTAATATCTGGTCTACTAAGCAGCTTATTGCTTTGCGGAGTAGTAGTCGCAAATGACTACGTAAGTAATGGTGGTGTTGCCTCTTTACGTGGCGACACTGAACTAAACACTCAAAACTCAGCAGCTGGCTTAAAGTCAGTTGTGGAGCAAGAAAAACCTTATGATGCCGATTATGTGTTTCAACCACCGTTGATCCCACATCAAATTCGTCATTATGAGATGAGCTTAAATGCTAATAAGTGTTTATCTTGTCATAGCTGGAAAAACGCCCGAGAAAGTGGCGCGACTAAAATTAGTGTAACTCACTATGAAGCGCGCGATGGGCAAGTATTGGCGGATGTGTCACCTCGCCGTTACTTCTGTTTACAATGCCACGTGCCTCAAAATGAAGCGGCCCCGTTGATTGAAAACGAATACGAACGCGTAGAGTCTTTACGCTAAGCATTAGTTTAACCAGAGGCTAAATTATGAAGTTATTGAAGGCATTTTGGCGCAAACTCAGTACTCCCAGCAAAGCTGCTGTGGGTGTTGTACTAGCGCTTGGTTTTACTGGCGGTATTCTATTCTGGGGTGCGTTTAACACCGGTATGGAAGCAACCAATACAGAAGCATTCTGTTCTGGTTGTCATGCTCCAATCGTAGCAGAGATACAAGAAACTATTCACTACTCAAACCGCTCAGGTGTTCGGGCTATTTGTTCTGACTGTCACGTTCCACATAATTGGACAGACAAAATTGTGCGCAAGGTGCAGGCCAGTAAAGAGTTGGTTGCGTTTGCCATGGGAACCATTAGCACTCAAGAGAAATTTGAAGCACGACGTAAGCACCTCGCTGAACGTGAATGGCATCGTATGAGCCAAAACGATTCTCAGGAGTGTCGCAACTGTCACGAGTTTGAGTTTATGGATTTCTCAGAGCAACGTCCTCGCAGTGTTGCACAACACTCTGATGCGTTAGCGAGTGGAGAAAAAACCTGTGTTGATTGTCACAAAGGCATCGCTCACCGCCTACCAGATATGAGTGGCGTTGAAGGCTGGTAGTAAAATAAGGAAAACACATGAGTACTTTGGAATCAGTTTTTTGGCATGTCTTAGGTTACGCAGCTATGCCAACCATTTTTGTAATGGGATTCATTGGTGTAGCAGTGGTTTCTTTGGCGATTTTATCCAAGTGGGATAAAGACCAATAAGTTAGCACAATAAATCTTTTCATCTAAACGCTTAGTAGGCATTATTAGCCTACTAAGTCGTTCAAACCATTAAACTAATGCAATCAAATTCCCTCGCTAAACTAACCGGAGTTGTTCTCGCTGGCGGTAAATCTCAGAGAATGGGCACCGACAAAGCTGCACTTCAATGGCAGGGAAGTAGTTTACTTAAATCTAGGTTTACGCTGCTCGAAACAGCACTAAATACAGAATGTTATGTGAGTGGACATTATCCCGGCTTTCGCCACATTAAAGATTCAAATGAATCAATGGGCCCTTTGTCTGGTTTACATTCCTGCCTTCAAGCGCTTCCAGAACAGTTTTGTTTATTTGTCCCTGTCGACATGCCGTTGCTTAACGAGCCAGTACTGGACTTTATGATTAATCACCATCGAATTAAGCCTGGCAACTATTACTGTTCAAACAGCGTATTTCCTATAATCGTGGAAGCGAACGAAAATAACCTGCGCTGTTTAAGCGAAGTATTGTCATTGCCTGTAGCAAAACAGCGTTCGATAAAAGCCTTTTTGAACCTTATTCAAGCCACTGAACTCGACCTGCCTAAAGAGTTTGAGTCTGCTTTGGTCAATACCAATACTCCCGAGCAGTGGCAATCTATAAAAGATAAAGTTGGAGAACAACAATGAGCCATTTGGCCAATGATACACAAACCTTTTTAAATATTGCGGTGTTAACCGTATCGGACACTCGCAACGAAGATACTGATACCTCAGGTCGTTATCTAGCAGAGGCTTTAACTGAAGCTGGTCATACACTTGGCGATAAGCAAATTGTTATTGATGACGTTTATCAAATTCGAGCCATATTAAGCAAGTGGATTGCCGATCCATCAATAGATTGTGTTATCTCAACAGGTGGTACTGGTTTTACCGCAAGAGACAATACACCAGAAGCGGTAAACGTATTATTTGATAAAGACATCGAAGGATTCGGAGAGTTGTTCCGCCATATTTCCTACACTGAGATTGGTACTTCAACCGTTCAAAGTCGTGCCTTAGGCGGCTTTGCTAACAAAACCGTTATTTTTTGTGTGCCTGGTTCCACCAATGCTTGTAAAACTGCTTGGAAAAAAATCCTTTTAGAACAACTTAACAGCACTCATAGGCCTTGTAACTTTGTACCGCATATAGGCCAAAAATAATGAGCGACTTTACGCATATTAATGCTTCTGGCGAAGCGATTATGGTGGATGTGTCGGAGAAGACAGAGACTAGCCGAATAGCAAAAGCGCAAGCATTGGTGCAAGTAAACCAGAAAACCGTAGAAAGTTTGGTGAATGGTGAGCAGCATAAAGGTGATGTATTTGCCTGTGCCCGCATTGCGGGGATTCAAGCGGCTAAGAAAACTTCAGAGTTGATCCCATTATGCCATCCTTTAATGTTAAGTAAGGTGACTATCGAGCTTAACTTAGACGAAGCTTCAGGCCTTATTACGGTAGTTAGTACCGTCAAGCTAAAAGGCCAAACTGGTGTAGAAATGGAAGCACTTACCGCAGCAAGTGTTGCCGCTCTTACCATTTATGATATGTGTAAAGCGATTCAAAAAGACATTATCATCAATGATGTAAAACTACTCGAGAAGCATGGCGGAAAATCGGGCTCGTTCAGCGCCGAATGAACAGGATGTTTAGATGATTATTAAAGTACTTTTCTTCGCTCGTTTAAAAGAGCAATTAGGCGAAAATACTATGAGTGTAGAGCTGCCAGCAGGCAGTGATACTGATGTGCTAAAGCTGCAGTTGCTTGCCAAGGGTGAGCAATGGCAAGTACTAAATGATGAGTCGATTTTGATGGCTCTTAATCAACAACACCTTAGCCAAACTGCAATGTTGAGCGATGGCGACGAAGTTGCATTTTTCCCGCCAGTTACGGGTGGTTAGATGATTAGAGTACAACAAGAAGACTTTGATGTTGGAGAGGAATACCAACAGCTGCGTAATCGTGCAAGCGCCGGCGCAATCGTTTTTTTTGTGGGTTTAGTGAGAGACATAAATTTAAACCAACAGGTTAAAGGTTTATCGCTTGAGCACTACCCTGGAATGACCGAAACGCAGCTGAATGACATTCTTGAAGAAGCAAAAAGTCGTTGGCCTATACAAGATGCGAGCATTGTGCATAGAGTGGGTGACCTTGATGTTAGCGATCAGATAGTTTTTGTTGGGGTAAATAGCGCCCACAGGGAAGCCTCCTTCGAAGCCTGCCATTTCATTATGGATTACCTTAAAACTCAAGCTACCTTTTGGAAAAAAGAGCGTACTTTGGAAGGTGAGGTATGGCTTGACGCGCGCGAGTCTGACCTTAAAGCGAAGAATAAATGGTAGTTCGCTTAGCTTGTGCTCTTGCCGTGTTCTTTAACTCTTTAGCTTTTGCTAAGCCTGTTACCATCGCGGTTGCCGCTAATTTTAAGCACACATTGGAACTATTAGCAGCAGACTTTCAACGCCAGACACCGCAATTTAATTACCGTATTTCCAGCGCTTCTACCGGGATCTTATATAACCAGATAACCCATGGAGCGCCATTTGATTTGTTTTTCTCCGCAGATGATGTGAGACCGAAGCAGTTGTTGGCAGCAGAATTTGCTAAACAAGAAATGGCCTATGCTGTAGGGCAGTTGGTATTTTGGGCGCCGAGTTATGTTGACGCGAATGGCCAAAAAGTTACACATCGTGCGCTATGGGACAATTGGCAACAAATGTATGCCTATGCTAACCCAAAACTTGCTCCCTATGGTTTCGCAGCTCAGCAGCTGGCTGAACATAAAGATAGTGATGCTAAAGTAGTGGTGGCAAACAATGTATCGCAAGTCTTTCAGTTTGTAAGTACCGGCAATATAGCTGCTGGTTTTGTGGCTCGCTCCATTCAAACTGATTTTGAGGGCTCTTATTGGTTGGTGCCGCAAGGTCTGCACGATGGTGTAGTGCAACACGTTGCCTTGTTGAGTGACCAAGCCCAAGCTATTGAATTCTATAAGTACTTGTTAAGTATTAATGCGCAAACTATTATCACTGAAAATGGATATTTGTTACCTAAAACATGACTGATGCTGAATACCAAGCAATATTACTTTCTATAAAATTGGCAACGTTGAGTTGCCTAATTTTATTGGTGCTAGGTACGCCATTAGCGTGGTGGTTAGCTCGTAGCCAATCAAAACTCAAACATATTGTAGAAGCTGTTGTCGCATTACCTATTGTGCTTCCTCCCACTGTTTTAGGCTTTTATCTACTGATTGGTTTTGCTCCTAATAGCTTTTTAGGCAAGTGGTGGCTAGCCATTACTGGCAGCCAACTGGCGTTTAGCTTTTCGGGCTTGGTATTTGCCTCTTGTTTGTATTCCTTGCCGTTTGTCGTTCAGCCTATACAAAGTGCTTTTAAACAAATTGAGCCAGGCATTTTGGATGCTGCAAAAGTGCTAAGAATGCCTAGATGGAAACAACTACTCTCAGTTGAACTGCCTTTAGCGAAAAGTGGTTTTATAGTGGCAATGGTGCTTGGTTTTGCACACACCTTAGGAGAGTTTGGTGTAGTGTTAATGATCGGCGGTAATATTCCTGGTGAAACCCAAGTGATCGCAATAGCGCTGTTCGACCATGTTGAAAGCCTAAACTTTGCCGCAGCACACCGTTTAGCGTTGGTGTTGTTGGGTTTCTCTTTTGTAGCTTTATTGCTTACTTATGGTTTTTCAGGCGCTAAAAGGCGAGTAGGGAGTGTGGGTGTTAAGTTTTAATCTACATTACCAAAGAGATGATTTTACATTAGATGTAAGGCCGCTCACCTTACCTTTGTTAACTGGTGTATTCGGGCCTTCTGGGATAGGTAAATCCAGCTTGCTTCGACTACTAGCCGGACTAGAAACGCCCTTATCCGGAAATATTCAATACCAACAGCAAGTTTGGTTTGATGATAAAAAGCACTTAGCTTCTTTTAACCGGCCTTTAGCCTTTGTTACCCAAGGCAGCCATCTTTTTCCCCACCTAAGCGTGGCGCAAAACATTAAATTATCTCAACGTTTAGATGATCAAGCTTTAGCCGAGCTAATAGAAAGCTTCGGTATTAAAGCACTGCTTACTAAAAACGCTCAACAGCTTTCGGGAGGGCAAGCTCAAAGAGTCGCTTTAGTCAGAGCTTTGGCCACTCAGCCAAAAGTACTTTTACTTGATGAGGCTTTTTCAGCATTAGATAGACAAACGGCTATTCACTTATTAAAAGTGCTAAAAAAGTGGTTGAATGAGCATGCGATTTGTACTTTGATGATTTCGCATAACCCAGAAGACTTAGTATTTTTTAGCGACAAAGTACTACTGATAGAAGACAGCCAACAGCTTGAATTAGGTAACAGCTTAGAGCTAATCAATCAATATAATGGTAAATCGAAACAAGCAATGGTGCTGAATGTTGAGCGAAGTGACCGTAAGGCCGATAAGGGTTGGCGCTGGTTTAAATTTGGTGAGCAGTATTTGTTGGCAGAAAGCCCAGAATCCCTAGATGAGGGCGTACATCTAGTGAGTATTTCACCTAGTAACATAGTTTTGTCTAAACACTTTGTAGAGCACTGTAGTGCACAAAATCAGTGGCAAGCTGAAGTATTATTGATAAATGCTGTTGCAGGAACATGTTATGTTGATGTGCGTTTAGAAGGAGTGGTTATAAAGGTGCCTATCTCTCCGCAAGCACAACAAGCTTTGGCATTAAAATCCGGCGAAACCGTATTTTTAATGCACAAAGCTGTGAAACTACATAACCAATTCTAACTATAGAATGGGTTCTGCAAACATTTCAATGGTGACCATTTCACCTGCGCTTACCCGACCTCTGTCTTGTTCAAGCACTACAAAGCAGTTTGCCTGAGTTAGGCTCGTAAATATCGCACTACCTTGCGCGCCCGTTGAGCTTACTTGAAGTTGACCACTTTGGTTTATGCTAGCCAGGCCGCGTTGGTAATCTGTTCTACCTGGCGATTTCTTGAAGTCTTGTAGAGATATGGCTTGCACCTGTAATGGCTCGTCATAAGCCCATCCACAGGCTTTGCTAATAACCAGCATTGCCAGTTTATAGAATGTGACATAAGCAGAAACGGGGTTGCCGGGCAAACCAATAAAGTAGGAGCTAGGTAGCTGACCAAACGCAAAAGGCTTTCCTGGCTTAATGGCTAACTTCCAAAAGTTGATATCGCCAATTTCGTCTAAGACAAGTTTAGTGTAATCCGCTTCACCCACCGATACTCCGCCACTGCATATCACTATGTCGGCCATTTTATCTGCCTTAACGAAAGCGTCGCTAACCAGTTGCTTGTCGTCTGCTATAACGCCTAAGTCAATAATCTCTACCGGTAACTTAGCTAGAAGGGCACGTATTGCAAAACGGTTGCTGTCGTAGATTTGCCCATGCTTTAAAGGTTTGCCTGGTTGAATTAATTCATCGCCGCTGGAAAATAGCGCCACCTTCAATAAACTTTGCACTGCTATTGTGTTAATACCAAGTGTGGCAAGTAAACCAATGTGGCTAGAGTTAAGTCGGGTATTGGCAGGGATGACAACTTGACCTTGTTTAACATCTTCACCTTTTAATCGAACGTTCTTGCCTTTATTAATTGGCTGCTTAAAAGTAATCTCTTGTTCTTCGCCTTCGCTTGCCTCAGTATTTTCCTGCATTTCTACTGCATCACAACCTGGAGGTAAGGGAGCGCCAGTCATAATTCTCACGCAGTGACCAGGTTCTAAAGCTATTTGCTGGGTATCACCAGCGAATACTTTATGGCTTAGCGGAAGGGTGTTGTTGTTTGGCATTTGCTCTGCACAAATGGCATAGCCGTCCATCGCGCTGTTATCAAAAGGAGGGATATTAATAGGTGATACAATATCTTCGGCCAATACTCTATTAAGAGCATCTTCTAAACTCACTGTCTGTATTTGGGTTTTAAGCTCGGTGCTATCGCGTAATATAGATTTAGCCTGTTCGATAGGCATTAAGCCAGGTTGGCTACAGCAGTCCATGGTTCTTCCTATAGTGTACGGAATTTTATATTGCCTCAGATTATCGCATTTATGGGTTTGTTTATCAGTGATTACCTGCAATTTGTCGGCTAGCGATAATTCCTTAATAAAGACTGAGTTTTGTATGGTTTTGTCAGCAAGGAGAGGTCAATCTAGTGAATAACTTCGTTTGTTTGGTGCGTTAGTATTTTTTATGCTGTAAGCAATACCTTGCGCGGTGAAAGTAAGGCGCTTGTTTCTGTGAACAATGCTTTTAACTTAAAGTTATTGTGTGTAACATGTTATTCACAACTGGTTATCGGTCACAGTTTTAGTACTTATCAAGGGAGTTGATATGTCAAGCGAAGCGACACCTAATTTGGTGGTTCGTTCTATATCTAGTATTGAGCTTTATCAGTTCTGTGAATTACTAATGGAAGCGGCAAGTTGGTTCGAATCAAGAGGCGAACCGCTTTGGAAATTTCATCAAATTACCCCACATTCCTTACTTGCAAATCATCGCTTAGATGAAATGTATATGGGATACATTGCGGGTAAACCCGTGGCAGCTATGATTCTAAATAATCGCAGTGGAGCCATAGAAGTAGAACCTGAAGTAAAACGCGAAAGTTTGTTCATGCATAAACTTACAGTTAACAGAGATTTTGCTGGCAAAGGTTTAGCCAAGTTAATGGTAGATTGGGCAAGGTGTTACGCCCTTAATCAAGGCTTTACTTTGCTTAGCCTAATTTGTAACTGTAGAGATGAGCGTTTACGTTGGACACTTAGCCAGTTTGGCTTCAACGAAGTTGAGCAGCTTAATGCCCAGTATCAATTACAACGTTATTTCTGTTTAGATCTTGATCGTTGCAGCGTGCCCTTAGAAAACGTGCCCGTAGAGAATATTGGTTTCGAATTTACCGGTCTTAATGAAGTTAAACCCTTGATGGGATGAACCATCATGTTTCGTTTAAAAGCTTTAGCAAAAGGTAAGGTGCAGGGTGTCGGTTATCGATACCATACTCAAGTTAAAGCGCTAAGTTTAGATCTTGTAGGTTATGCGAAGAACTTGAGTTCCGGTGATGTAGAAGTTGTTGCAGAAGGTGAAGAAGCACAACTACTTGAACTGCTGTCGTTTCTTCATCATTCATCACCCTATGCAGTAGTGAAGAATGTTGAAACGCTCGAATTGTTAGCCATAGAGCAACACAGTTTCTCAGGTTTTAACGCTTACTAACAATGAAAAAAGGCGCCTATTGGCGCCTTTCTGTTTTACATTACTCGCATTCCTGGCTGTGCCCCATCTCCTGGGCTCAAAATCCAAAGATCTTTTCCACCGGGTCCGGCGGCAAGCACCATACCTTGAGATTCACCGAAGCGCATCTTACGTGGCGCTAGGTTTGCCACCATAACGGTAAGTTTGCCTTCTAAGTCTTCAGGCGCATAAGCTGACTTAATACCCGCAAATACTTGGCGAGTTTCAGTACCAATATCTAACTCGAGTCGAAGTAGCTTTTCAGCTTTTTCAACATGTTCTGCTTTTACAATCTTAGCAATACGTAAGTCGATTTTAGCGAACTCATCAAAACTGATAGTGTCGGCAATCGGCTCTATGTCACTTTGTGTTTTTTCTGCTGATTTTTTATCTTCTTTTTTAGCGGCTGGAGCGGCCACTAAGTTGTCTTTTGATGCATCTACCATTGCTTCAACATGCTTCATGTCAATGCGCTGCATTAGGGCTTTAAAGTTTTGGATTTCATGACTCACTAAGGTGTTACTAATATCAGTCCACTTAAGTTCAACATTTAAGAATTGTTCAACTTTTTCAGCGAGCTTTGGTAATACCGGCTTTAAGTAAGTAATCAATACGCGGAATAAATGAATACCCATTGAACACACTTGGTGAGCACGCTCTAAAGTATCTTCATTTTTAGCCAACTGCCAAGGCGCTTCTTCAGCAATGTATTGGTTAGCTTTGTCAGCTAAGGCCATAATCTCGCGCATGGCTTTGCCAAACTCACGACCTTCGTACAGAGCAGCAATGCTAGCTTCTGCAGCGACAAACTCGTCTAGCAAGACTTGGTTGCTTACTACAGGAGACAATGTTGCGTTAAAGCGTTTACTAATAAACCCAGCTGTACGGCTAGCAATGTTAATCACTTTACCAACTAGGTCTGAGTTAACCCGTTGTGTAAAATCTTCCAAGTTTAAATCTAGATCATCAATTCTGTTATTTAGCTTAGCAGCGTAATAGTAACGTAAGTACTCGGGGTCTAAGTGATCAAGATAAGTTCGGGCCTTAATAAATGTGCCGCGAGACTTAGACATTTTGGCGCCGTTTACCGTTACATAGCCGTGAGCATAAACGCTAGTAGGTTTGCGGAAACCCGCACCTTCTAACATAGCTGGCCAAAACAAACTGTGGAAGTAAATAATGTCTTTACCGATGAAGTGATAAACCTCAGCGTCTGAGTCCTTGTTCCAGTAGTCGTCAAAGTTTAAGTCGTCGCGTTTGTCACAAAGATTCTTAAAGCTGCCCATGTAACCAATTGGGGCATCCAGCCAAACATAAAAATATTTGTCTTCAGTACCAGGGATCTTAAATCCGAAGTAAGGGGCGTCACGGCTAATGTCCCACTGTTGTAAACCTTGTTCAAACCACTCATTTAGCTTGTTAGACATTTCTTCTTGCAGCGAGCCAGAAATCGTCCAGTCTTTCAGCATTTTTTGAAAGGCAGGTAAATCGAAGAAGTAGTGCTCTGAGTCTTTAAGTACTGGCTCGGCACCTGAGATAACCGATTTAGGCGATAGTAAATCTGTAGGGCTGTAAGTAGCGCCACAGTTGTCACAGTTATCACCGTTTTGATCTTCACTATGACATTTAGGGCAAGTACCTTTTACAAACCGGTCTGGCAAAAACATGTTTTTCTCAGGGTCGAACAGCTGAGAGATGGTGCGTGTTTTTATGTGACCAGCTTGATGAAGCTTATTGTATATCTCTTCAGATAAAGCTTGGTTTTCTGGGCTATGCGTTGAGTGGTAGTTATCAAACTCAATGTGGAATTCATTAAAGTCAGCACTGTGTTCAACGTGAACCTGGTTAATCATTTCTTCAGGTGTAATTCCCATTTGCTGAGCTTTTAGCATAATAGGTGTACCGTGCGCATCATCGGCACATACGTAAGTACAAGTATTGCCGCGTAGTTTTTGGAAACGAACCCAAATGTCTGTTTGTATGTATTCGAGTAAGTGGCCTAAGTGAATAGGGCCATTGGCATAAGGTAAGGCGCTGGTAACCAGAATTTTACGTTGTTCGTTTGTCATGTGATCTACTGTAAGCTCAGTCAATTAACGGGTAATTCAAGGTTGCCAATATTACCTTATGCAGCAGGTGATGCCTAGTATCCTAGTACCTACCGGGATAACTTATAGTTATTTAAGTTGAAATATTTATCTGCACACCATTCGCGTAATGACTAATAGTTATATTGCACCTATAATTGCGGCAAAAGAACTAGGTTATTTCTATGCAAAATCAAGATCATAATATCGTAGTAATTGGGATCTCCGGAGCCTCTGCTTCAGGTAAAAGTTTATTCTCTCAAACCATCGTTAACGATATTCGCACCGAGCTGGGTGATAGCTGTATCGTAGTTATTAATGAAGATAGCTATTACAAAGACCAAAGCCACATTACCCCAGAGCAACGCAAACAAACTAACTATGACCATCCCAAGGCTATGGATCATGATTTGTTAGTTGAGCACCTAAAGCAGCTAAAGGGTGGAGAGCCCATCGAGCAGCCTCAATACAGTTACAAAGTAAATAACCGTATGGCTGAAACGAGGACAGTAAAACCAACTAAGATTATTGTACTAGAAGGTATTTTGCTGTTTACCGACCCCGCTATTCGCGAGCAGTTAGACATCAGTATTTTTGTGGATACCCCCTTAGACATTTGTTTAGCGCGACGAATTCAGCGAGATGTAAAAGAGCGTGGCAGAACTTTAGATTCGGTATTGTCTCAATATCACAATACGGTTCGCCCTATGTTCCTTCAGTTTGTTGAGCCTTCTAAGCAATATGCCGATGTGATTATTCCACGCGGTGGGAAAAACCGCATTGCTATCGATATCATTAACGCCAAAATCCGTGATTTATTGGCCTCAAACTAAGTTTTTGATGAAAATCTAACGAACTAGATAAACAGATAATAAAATAAATACGAAATTACCTTTAAAGTTTAAGCACATACTTATTCAACAGCTTTGTAAATAGGGAAGATTATGAAAAAGTTGCTCTATGTTGTAGCGGCCCTGGTTGTACTACTGGTTATTGGTGTTGTTGTCGCAGTATCAATGGTAAACACTGATGATATTAAAAAGCTTCTGGTTGATAAAACCAAAGAAACAACCGGTAGAGAATTAATTATTGAAGGGGATTTGGGCTGGCGCTTTTTTCCTAGTATTGGTTTTGAGTTAGGTAGCTTAAGGTTGCGCGATAACCCTGAGTTTGGTGATGGCGATACTATTAGCATTAGTGGCGCGGAAATGTCAGTGGCCTTAATGCCTCTGTTTAGCAAAAGTATCGAAGTAGGGGATATCTCTGTTCGGGGTTTAACCTTACGCCATCAAACCAAAGCTGATGGAAGTACTAGCCTTGATGATTTAACTCAAACTAATGAAGACCAATCTGCGCCAAGTGAGCCAGCAAGTACCGAAGAGTCTTCTGGTTCTTCACCCGCTGGATGGAGTGTTAGTTTGGCTGGCATAGAAATCGTAGATGCCAATGTTGAACTGATTGATTTAGCCTTAAACAAAACCCAAAAATTAGGCCCAGTTAACTTTAGCTTAGATGGACTAGAGCTTGGTAAAGATAACGGTTTTAGTCTCTCGCTAAAGTTTGATGATGGCGAAATCTTAGTTGAACAACAAGCTACTGGTTTGATATTTATTGCTGAAGACTTTAGCAAGATTGCCTTAACCGATGTTAGCAATGGCTTGAACTTGCAAGGCAGCGCAATACCTAATGGCGCAATGAATGTTCAAGCTGAGCTAGCTTTGTCTTACACAATGCAAAGTAAAACCGCTGAGCTTTCTAAACTAGCGATAGACATTGATGGTAAAACGCAAATCGTAGGTAGTAGTAGCGTTATTCTTAGCGACATCCCAAGCATTAAATTTGACTTTAATATTCCGTTACTAGACACAGCTAACTTCATTGGTGAATCAACCGCAAGCGCTGGGTCTAATGATGAGGGTAATACATCAACAGCTCCATCTGGCGAAGAACAAGAGCCTGATTTAACGGTATTAAAAACCTTAAACCTAGATGGCATGCTAAGCATCGACAAGCTACAGCACCAAAAACTTCACATCGAAGATATTAAGCAACAAGTTCAAATTAAAGATGGCATTTTGCGCTTAAAAGAACTTAGTGCAAATCTTTATGGTGGACGTCTAGAAAGCAATGCCGTGATTAATGGGCAGAAGCAGGTAGCTAGTTATTCTGCCAGCGCTAAGCTGGTTGGTGTTCAAGCTAGGCCACTGTTAAGTGATGCTGCAGATTTCGATTTTGTTGCTGGAGGCTTGAACGTAGATCTCAAGCTAAAAGGCAATGGATTAACACCCACCGCTATTAAGAAGAAAATATCAGGCCCTATAAATGCCACATTTACTGATGGAGCTATCTACGGTGTTAATATTCCGCAAATGATTCGCTCAGCCAAAGCCACCATTAAAGGTGGTGACAAGTCTCAAGCGCAGCAGGAACAAAAAACTGACTTCAGTGAATTGGTGATTAATTCAAGCTTGGGTAACTCTTTAGCTAAGGTGAATAAAATGCAAATGTCTTCACCATTGCTGCGCATTGATGGTAAAGGGCAAACCCATTTAATAAAAGAAAGCTTAGATTTTGAGTTCATCACAAAAGTGGTAGCTAGTTTAGAGGGGCAAGGCTCTAAAAACGATTTGGCTGGCTTAGATATCCCAATTAGCGTGAAGGGCAGTTGGACTGAACCTAAAGTTAATTTAGATATGAAAAAACTGTTTGAAGGCCAAGCTAAAGAAGCGGTTAACAAAGAGCTTAACAAAGTCTTAGGTGATAACGAAGACAGCAAAAAGCTACTCGATAGCCTAGGCGGCTTTTTTAACTAGTTGGTAAAAGGCACTTTAAGTGCCTTTTTTATAAGGGATATATGTGAAAAAACTTATCGGTGTTAAATCGGTGTTGGTGATATGCATGGGGAATATCTGTCGCTCCACCACAGCAGAAGCCGTGCTACGAACCAAGCTAAAACAACATAAGCTTAAAGTGAAAGTCGACTCGGCAGGAACTACGGATTATCACAAGGGTGACAAGCCAGATCCCCGTGCAATTAGAATTGCTGAAGAGAAAGGCTATAGCTTTAAGGGCATTCGCTCACGAAAAGTGGTGGAAAAAGACTTTGCAAAGTTCGACTTAATCTTAGCTTCCGATAAGAAAAACTTAAGTTACTTACAAAAACACTGTCCTGAGCAACATCTTCACAAGTTGGCGCTAATTCTGCCATTTGGTGGACTAGAGTTAGAGGAAGTGCCAGATCCTTATTACGGCAGCGTGCAAGGTTTTAAACAGGTATTAGCAATGATAGAACAAGCCAGTGATGGCATTGTTGAGCGAATAAAGACCTAATTAAGTTAGATAAAAAAGTGACCCGTCCTAAGATAGGTTGACGATTTTTAGGCCAGCTCCAGTAGCTGGCCTTTTCTATTGTGCACCTGATTGGGCGTTTTCATATTTAAACTCAGATGCGGCCTCATAGCGTTGTATATCGCTATCGATTCTTTTACAAGTATCTTCATTTCTTTAAGCGTTTTACATCGGTACAGTAAAAACTCCTGCTTCAGTATTCCGTTTATCCTTTCCGCCAACGCATTTTGGTAGCAATCATAACCGTCTGTCATCGAGGGTCGAATTTGGTTTATCAACAGY